>CAYQZC010000023.1:0-8818 GCA_964421945.1 uncultured Pseudomonadales bacterium | reverse complement strand
AATATATGAAAAATACCTTGATCTATATCTTCCGAGTACGCCTCCAAGAAATCGTCAACCATCGAGTGTTTAAGTTTGCAGCAGTTGGTGGTTTTGGAGCTGCTGTCCAACTGAGTAGTCTCTATCTTTGGCGTCTGATTTTGCCCTACCAATTCGCTATTTTCGCCTCGATTGAAACTGCTGTGGTTTCAAATTTTATTTTGAATAACATCTGGACCTTTGCCGACCGCAAACTAGATGTCAAATCACTGCCAGGCAAGTTTATCCAGTTTAATTTGGCGTCTTCAGGTTCAATTTTGATCCAACAAGCTATCGCCTTTATTGGAGAGTTCGGCATCGGCATCCATCGATTATTCCCCACACCTCTGATTGCCATTACCGTAGATACAGGCCCTCTCTACGCCGTACTCGGTATCGTGATTGGCATGTTCTGGAATTTCTTTGCTTACACTACCTTCATTTGGAAAAAAGGTACTAAAAATAAGACGTCAAAAAAATAAGTTATGAGATCTGTCCTGTCCAAGACATTTACTATCGGATTTTTGTTACCACTGATTGTGGTGCTGGCAGCTTTCTTAAGACTCTATAACATGTCGGGGACCTTGATGTTTCAAGGTGATCAGGGTCGAGATGCCTTGATAGTTTCAAGAATTTTTACAGAACGAGATTTAGTTTTCATTGGTCCAGTCACCAGTGTCGGTAACATGTATCTTGGACCTCTTTACTATTACTTCATGATGCCTTGGTTGTGGCTGAGTTATCCAAGTCCATTGGGGCCAGCCTATGGAGTCGCTATTCTGGGAATTCTGACAGTTTGGTTGCTTTTTAAACTCGGCTCAGAACTCGTAGGCAAGTGGCCTAGTTTAGTGGCAGCTGCACTTTACTCTGTATCTGCCATCACCATCCAGTACAGTCGTTTCAGCTGGAATCCCAACCCTTCACCTTTAGTGACACTAGTGATGCTGTGGGCCACTCGCAGGGCAGTGAAAAAATCTGGCTATTATTGGATTCTCGTGGCCGTCTGTGGAGCGGTCTTGATGCAACTTCACTATGTCTACTTGCTCACCGTTGCCGGAGCCGGATTAGTTTGGCTGTATCAGCTCATCACCTACCTACGACAAAAACAATTTCATTCCCTCAAGCCGATGTTGACTGGTACTCTCATTGGCTTGGCGATAGTGGCACTGTCATTGGTGCCGTTGATGCTCTTTGACGCCAAGCATCAGTGGCTCAACCTCAAAGGCTTATCAGATTTATTCACTGAAGAACAAAGTTTCAAGGTCACTAATGCTCAGCCACTGACCCAACGGATCGCTGATACTTTCAAAGAAACTCATGGTCGCAGCATGCATATTTTATTTGAGATTACAGTCGGTAAAAATCGGATGTTGAATACGTTTTTGGTTGCTGCCACAGCCTGTATTTGGAGCTGGATTTTATTGATTCGCAAACAAAAACGTGCCGAACTGTCAGATACACCACTTGATGGATTGTTGGTAATCACTAGTTTTTTGGTGACAGGGATTTTGGGAACCGCGGTCTATGATCACACTGTCTTTGATCATTACATCGCCTATTTGTACCCCATCACTTTCCTGGTGATCGGCACCTGTTTGACTTGGCTGGCTCGTCAATCGATCGGCAAATTTTTGATGGTGGTTTTTGTTTTATTGTATTTGGGTTATAACGTGCCTCGTTGGCCATTACAATCGAATGGCTGGACTATCGATGATATGGAAGCTACCAGCCAACGGATTACTTCCGCCGTCAGACCCAATGAATCGTACGCCATCGTACTTTTGTCCGAAAGCAAAGATCTGTATGGACAAAATTATCGCTATTTTCTAAGCACCACCGATCATCCCTCACTTTCACCTGAGATGGTCAACCAGGCTGATGCCTTGGTCATCATTAATGAAGAAAAAGCAGTCACAAATCCTGTCGAGATCCAGTACCTGCCGATTTGGGAAATAACTACTTTCCCTACAAATGGAAAACCTGAGGTATACTCAGGAAACTCACCACAAGATCCTGATCTAATCATTTTGAGGAGATAATCATGGCTAGTATTTTTTTATCCGTCATCATCCCTTCGTATAACGAACAAACTAACATCGAGCGAGGTGTTTTGGATGATGTCATTTCATATCTCAAAAAACAAACGTATACCTGGGAATTGATTTTAAGCGATGACGGTTCTAAAGACACGACGCCTCAAGTACTTGATGAATTTGCAGCCAAGCACGGCTCCCGAGTCAAAGTTCTTCATAACGTCCATGCTGGAAAAGGACCGACTGTCCAATCTGGAATGCTGGCCGCTCAGGGCCAATGGTGTCTTTTTACCGATTTTGATCAATCCACACCACTAGCCGAAGTCGAGCACTTACTCAAAGTCGCAGCAGACGGCTATGATGTGGTCATCGGTTCTCGAGAAATTGCCGGAGCCAAACGCGATGAAGAACCTTGGTATCGTCATTTGATGGGGAAAGGTTTTAACTTCTTGGTCCAAACCTTAGCTGTGCCGGGGATTAAAGATACTCAATGTGGCTTTAAGCTTTTCTCACAGCCTGCAGCCCAAACACTTTTTTCCCATCTTCATATCTATGGCCGAAAAAACGAGCGCCATGATGCGTTTACTGGTGCATTCGATGTCGAAATCCTTTTCCTAGCTAATAAATGGAACTATGGTATTAAAGAAGTTCCAATCCGATGGAGCCACTTCGAGACAAATCGAGTAAGCCCTATCAAAGATTCATTACGGATGTTGCGAGATATTGTGTTGGTCAGATTAGCTGATGTGCGCCACGCCTATCCTCGACAACCTCAAAAATAACATGTCTAAACGAAGTTGGTTTATCCTTTTGATTTGGTGGCTAAGTTGGTTGGTATTCGCCCTTTTTTCATATAGTCTCACCGCCCCTAATTTAATCCTCACCAATTGGCCTCCCTATTGGCAGTTTCAAACTTGGATGTGGCAGACATTCTTCAATAATCGCGTATTGCTTACCTATACCTACATTGGCATATTGCTGACGCTATTCGTGGTTTACACCCTGATGCTCGTAGCTCTTTCAAAACAAAAAATCATTCTCAAGTGGTGGCATGTGGCACTGACCTTGGGTATTCTGCTGTTTGCCAATAATGCCTTGTCTTATGATGTTTTTAACTATATTTTTAATGCCAAAATGGTATTGATCTATCATGCCAATCCGCACATCAAAGTTGCGCTCGATTTCGTTTTTGATGACTGGACCCGTTTCATGCATAACACTCATACCCCAGCTCCCTATGGATATGGTTGGACCTTGCTCTCACTAATCCCGTCTATTTTAGGAGCCCAGAAATTCTTACTCACCTGGCTGTTTTTTAGGTTTTGGAGTATCTTGAGCCTGGTATTGACCTCGCTATGTTTACGATGGGCTTTTTATCAGCTTAAACCCACAGAGAAACAAAAAAAATCATTTGAGTTTTGGCAATGGGCCTTATGGCTTAATCCACTAGTGTTGGTTGAAATCATCACCAATAGTCACAATGACCTCTGGATGATGGCACCAATAATCATAGCTAGCGGCATCGTGTTTTCTTCTCATCGCACCAAAACATGGGGAAATTTTGTCAAAACTAGTCTCGTAGCCCTCATCAGTTTTGGACTCTCGATTTCTATCAAGTATGCCACGCTGGCCCTTTCACCACTGCTATTACTTGGTTTAGCTCGGCCCTTTTTCCAAACAAACCCAGCCATCAAAAGCATCTCAAATTTGTTGACTTCGCTCTGGCCAACTGTGGCGGCTTTAGCCTGTTTCGTACCGCTCTTGACTAGCCGTTCTCAACAATTTCACCCCTGGTATTTGACTTGGGTACTGGTCTGGCTTCCACTCGGCATGAGCCTTTCAAACCTCAAGCTGGTCAAACTATGGTGGGCTGGAATTTTGACTTTCAGTCTGACGTCACTTATCAGATATGTTCCCTACCTCTGGTTTGGCGATTACAGTTCACAAGTCATCATGTATCAGAAATGGCTTACCTGGTCAGCCACCAGTATTTGGCTAGCTGGCGCTTTGATGTTGCTTGTCTCCCTCGTTTTACGCCCCAAACAGTCCTAATAACATCATTTTAATGCCCTATAACTGTTGACAGTGGGTTGTAGAGCATACTATAATCTGGATCAAACAATTCTAGAACACATCAATACATATCAGAATTAAAAGGAACCTATGAGTGTCACCAAATTAATCACTGCCACCACAGTTGCACTAGCATTAGTGATGAGTATGTCCAGCACAGCCTTAGCTGAAACAAGACAAGAGCAAGAGCTCAGTACCAGCAGTAATGTCAAAGTCGAATGTACAGCTGGATCATACGGTCAAAGTAGCACCTGTAAAGCTGAAGCTAACGCTTCTGCCAGTGGTAAACAAACCCAAATCTTGGGTGACGCCATTGTCTGCCGAGATGGTGGAAAATGTTTTAACCCTCACAAAGTCGTCAACACCGGTATGGATACCATGACTTTAGTCACCGTAGCTGGAACTGTTTTATCTGGCGCTGGAGCTGCAGTCATCAAACTTAAAAAATAAGTTTCTCATTTTTGTAATTTGAAACCCCACTTCAAAAGTGGGGTTTTTTGTATGCATTTAATTGACATATCAATATATTATTGCTATAAAGCAACTGTTCTTTGAAATTTTTTGTTCAATCAATCCATAAGGAGAGAGAAGTGAATACCAAACTGGTATCCGTGATCAGCCTGGTGCTGATGCTATGTGTGATGGTTCCAAGTGTGACATTTGCACAAGGACCCTCGGGTGATCCAAATTTTGAATTCCGCGTGAACGCTGAATGGCTGGCTCCGGAAGAGATCTATTTGGCCCGAGTCCTGAAACTCAGCGACGTCTACACCGTGCCCAATCAGCAACCAACAGCAGCTGTCATCACCTTGAACCCAGAATGGGTGGTCAAAGTGGCAGCGACCTACCGAGATTGGCTGCTTGTAAGTGCATGGGACGAAGTCACGTACATCGATAGCGGTTGGGTCCAAGATACCGGTTCCAATTTGGAGCGGTTATCTACTTTGGAAATCCCCACCGAACAAGTGGTTCCCAACTGTGACACCAGTGGCCGTCAAGAGTTTGTGATCCTACGTTTTAATGATGGCTGGGTCCATTATGCGCAGTCTACAGGCTGCAATCTGTTTTATGAAGGTCGGATCGAGAATATTTCTCGGCATGACTATTGGGTTTACCGCGATGAAGAAATGGTGGATGGTGCTGAAAAAAACATCCAAACGGATGTCTATCTCACCAATGGCTTCATGTGGCTACTCCAAGGCACGGCATGGGTTTTCCCAAACAGCCAGAGCATTGCTGGTTTTAATCGGACTGATGAAGAGCCGATGTTACTGGCATTCATGGGCGCTAAGTTTGAAATCATGACCGATTCTGGATATGAATTCCCCATCCGAGTCAATATGGCCGATGGGAGTTACCTCGATTTTGAATTTGGATCTGTCGAACCAAGTGGCGACAACCACTGTAGTTTTTCCCAACCGACTGAGGTCAATATCACTGGCATTTTCAGCAATGAACGTGAGGTTTATGTCGGTGCCAGCATCGGTGCTCCGCGTTGTTTATCTATCATGCTCTGGCAAGAGCCTGATGATACTTGGCACTTGGAAGGTTTTTGGGGCGCACGCGAAAATATCGAATACAGCCAATATTTGCTGGCCGTCATGATGCCATCAAGTTGGACACCACAGCAGGTAGGTACGTATATCTACGATCTGGTTGCCAACTCGGGCCTTCAGAGCGGCACAGTAGTTTACTCGGCTGGAATTTCGGAGTTACCTGATACCTTTCAGGTTCCGTAAGAATTGGGAGGTGTGACATGGAGATAACACAGCTTATCGTAGTGGCCTTTATCGCTTTGGTCCCTGCTGTGTTTCTCACGGTTTTGGTTGGGTTCTTGTGGATGTTCTTGGGTAATGTGTGGATGCTAAAAATTCGCAAACAAGTTCTCCAAGACTCAAAAGAAACAGTCCTGACTGAAACTATGGTTGAACGAAAACTCGCCCAGGACTACCCGAAGTTCTACACCTTTTGGCAAGAGCTGCCGGCGTGGTTTCTTGGTGCATTTTTGGTGATTTATATCATCAGCTACCTTTGCGTAGCCTTGATGATCTGAATGCTCGCAGCGACTTAAGTTTACTTAGGTCGCTTTTTTTTGGCAAAAAAAATACCACCCTGGGAAAACCCAAGATGGTATGCTCTGCTTTTTGGTTCTTAGTTGGTGACCATGTTTACGCTGACAGAGCCGTCATTTTTGACGGTCATAATCTCAATCCGACTGCAGCCACCTTCGCAGCCATTCCATAGCAAGCGAGAAGTGTAGACATCAATATCAAATGATTGTCCACTCGCCATTTGATCACAGAAAGCGCCGAAAGGTGCGACAATGGTGTGATTTGCACCAGCCTGCAACACGGTAACCAGACCTGTGGTATCTGAACCGTCATAGAGAGCGACTCCATTGACTTTGATGTCGCCGGTGCAGACTACTAAAGTACCACTGGTCACCAAACTGTCACCATCATCCAAGGTGTAACCAGTTGCAGCAGGAAATGATGAGCTTGGTTGTGACTGATCCGCTGGCACCTGAACTTCAGGTGCTGGTGCATTTTCAACTACAGGGGCCGGTGGGACTTCACAGGCAACCTTATTTTTCATGCTCAAAACTACGTCGCACGAACCAAGAAAGGCCGTGAACGTACCATTGAGTACATCACCCATTTTGTTCTGAGCTATAGCACCACCAGTTCGATACGCAGATACTTCTTTGACCTCGACCGTGTAGATATAGCCTTCCTTGTAGATTTCTGTATCTGACACCCCGGAAGTATAACCTTGAGATAACCTCACGGCATACTCGCCGTTCACACCAACTGCAGCAGTGATTACTTCACTTGATCCCTCGAGGGATCCCTCGACTGAAATTTCGTAATTCAAATTGCCGTTGGTGCTGGCAGTACAGCTATAGGTGATCACGCGTTCTGAAGCACAGGCATCAATGATTTTGTCACGCGAGTTTTCGCTGTATTGAATGTCTCCTTCTAGTGTCATTGACCTCAGCATCCAATTGCCAACATCATCCTGCGTAGAAACATCAGGCTGAGGCTGCTGGGTAGGTAGGACGAAAATGGTTGGACTGTGTTTATCAGTGTTGTTAAGTAACAACACACCAGTCAAAGCCAAGGACAAAAACACCACTGCGATCAGAGCCACAGCTAGACTTACTTTTAGCCACATACTACACCTCCTTAAAGGCGTGGCCTTTTTTTAACGAACAAAGCAGACAGGCATTTTAACACTATGGGATTCTAACTACAATATGCTGAGAGGTAGTGATATACTATCGCCCCCGTCATGCGTCCACTTTGCTGTTTCGTGAACTGCACATCTTTGGTGAGTAGTTCGCGGGACGGTAGAAAAGATTCCCTAACGTGAATCTCCGTAGACCCGTGAGGATACCATGCTCATTAAAAAATTGGTGTTGGGTGCCCTGTTAGGTGCCTGTATCGGACTCCTCATCGGCACAATCCAAGACATTGTCATGGCCGGTAACGGTTGCTTAGCTGTCATGGATAATCAGCAACTCTACGCTGATGTTGATTATCACAACAACAAGTTTAAAGTAACTTGTGGGAGTGATGATGAATGGAAATCTGACACTCCACCAGCTGACGAGCTATCGTTCGCGCCAAACGGTGATGAGTACGCACTGGGTGAGGAAACTGTCGATATGGAAGGGTGGACTCGCATCCGCGAAGGTGTTGCCAAAGGCGACTATTTCTCGTGGAATTTCTTGACCATGCTCCAAACTGACCGGGAAGTACTACCCGGTGAGATTGCTTGGGTCAAGCCAATTCTGTTGCAAATCGCACCAGAAGATGATCCGATCACAGTGTTAATACAAATCAAGCGTGATACAGCCTCTAGTACCAATTGGAAAAGTGAGGGGTATGAAATGGACCCCTACGATTCCAGTCTGAGCGGACAAAATGGTCAGCGCCAAGGTGAAACTCTCATCTGGCTCTATGGCGGTCAGGCTCTGGTGAAAGTGAATGAAACCCCAAATTTCATTCTAGATACAGAACCATGTTTGGACTGTACTGCACCCACTTCACTTACGATTGAGCAAATCAGTCCCACGACAGTTGATGAACATATCACTACGTGGCAACCATTCCTCCGCGACAGTGATGAGGTCATCAGTTGGTTAGTCACTGTACAACCCGGCCAAGTTTTCTTGCTTTGGGAAGGCATCTTGGTCGAAGATCTCAACTAATCTCAATTTGTAGATTGGTTTTTAGCCCCTTGTCGGATAGACCGGGGGCTTTTTTGTGCCATTTTTAATTGGTGGTACAATACTTTTCCTAACTGCACATTAAAAATGTGAACCACAACCTTAAAGGAGGTGTCAAATGTGGTCGAAGATTGGAAAAGGCATTGCCCTGATGGTGGTAATTCTCATTGTGGCTGGACTTCTCAATATTTTGTTTCTGAATAAAGAGATAACCAGAACAATCTATGTAGGTCCCACAAGTGAGCCACGTATCAGTGAAGAGGGTGACTCTGTGGAATCCTGGCAACTTGATACTTATCAGTTGAGTGAAGACCTCACACAGATTGACAACTCTCGGATTAAAATAATTGACACATGCGATGGTGCACGAGAAATCGTTTACTTCTGTGAGGCTCAAACCAGAGGGGCAGTCATGTACGAACTGGAAATGACTGGTACTCTTGAAGGTTCTACAGAAGTTATC
>CAYQZC010000022.1:0-9239 GCA_964421945.1 uncultured Pseudomonadales bacterium | reverse complement strand
GGTATTTGATGATGTGATCGACAGCGGTGAGACCATGAATATGGCAAAGCACTATCTTGAAATGCATGGAGTCAAAAAAATCGTGACTTGTGGTCTGGTGCAAAAACCATGGACCAAGTTTAAAACCGATTATGTTGCGGCTGAGACTGATTCATGGGTGATTTTTCCCAATGAGTCTCGAGAGACCATTGAACTACTCGTCAAAAAATGGACTGATTTAGGTGATTCACCAGAGAAAATCAAAGCTCAATTGCTCCAAATCGGATTTCCAGAACCAGAGGTTGCATTATTTATGAATCTCGACTAAAATAACACGTCTATGGCACAGCACGTAATATATAAAGATCAAAACCTTTCAGTTGGTGATACTATCAAGATTCACCAAGAGATCGCCGAAGGTGAAAAGAAACGCATTCAAATTTTTGAAGGCATTATTATCGCGATCAAAAATCAAGGTGCTGGCAAATCAATTACCGTTCGCAAAATCGCTACCAACGCCATCGGTGTCGAGAAAATTTATCCTTTGATGTTACCTTCTATCAAACAGATCGAAGTCAAACGTCGTGGTCAAGCTCGTCGCAGTAAGTTGTACTACCTGCGCTCACGAATCGGTAAAGCTGCCACTCGTATCAAAGAAAAAACTGCTCAATTAGCAGTATCTGCCAAATAATATTTCTGGTCATCTAGTTACTGGTGCTCGCGGTGAACACATCGCAGAGAGTTTTCTGCTGTCAAAGAAGTATCAGATTTTGGCTCGTAATTGGAGACAAGGATCTTATGAGTTGGATCTGGTAGCAAGAGACCCACAGTCACAGGAAATCGTATTTGTAGAGGTCAAGACGCGCTCTAGTGGCTCATTTGGACATCCTAGTGCTGCGGTCGATGCTCATAAGCTCAGGTCGCTGTTTCGGGCTGCACGGGCCTTTTTGAGACACTCGGACTTGGATAATGACTTCAGATTTGATATCATATCAGTCTTACCGGGTCGAGTAGAGCATTTTGAGAACGTGACTTGGACCAGGTAACCGCTCGTCAAAACATTTTTTTGACCATTTATGGTCCCATCGTCTAGAGGTTAGGACATCGGGTTTTCATCCCGGTAACCGGGGTTCGATTCCCCGTGGGATCACAATTTCACCTTTTTCAGCCTTCAAAGCATCAATTTACACCACTTTTGTTAATACTTATAGGCCTATTTCTAGGTTAATTTTCGCCACCACTTTACTAATGCTCCCAGGCAAAAGCCCATGGCAAACAAGGCTCTGTGTGGTCGAAAATAGGCCCATAAAAGTTGATTTTAGAACTAAAAAATGGTATGATATCTTTGTTTCTGCAAACTGCACCTTAATAAGCTGCGATTTAAACAGCCATCAATGTTACCCATTGTGTGGTTCTTCTCAAGTGGTTGTTGACTATTTGAGCGGAATCACACAATTTCGTGTGGCCAAATTTAAGGATAAAAATCGTGAAAAAATTGACTCTGGTGACAGTGTTTTTGGCAATTGTCTTTGCTGGTGGTGTCACTAGCATTACAAAATCACATGCTGCTGATCAAGAAATTTTAGCTGCAGCAATCTGTACGCTGTTTCCCAAAAACAGCGAGTTCCCAACCGAAAACCGGTTGTGTTTGATCAATGTCGATGGGGAAGTTCAGCTTTCTGAATCCGCCTCACTTGTCGTTTGGTTAAACAAGGACCTGGTCTACTTCACCGACTTAAAGGACCAGTTCTCCTATGAACTCTCCGATGGAAAAATCGAAGAGGTAGACAACGCAGATCAGGCCCTTTGGCCTGTCTGGCAACGATCGGGTGATACAACCGTAAACACCACGACATTTGGCACATACAGCCACCAAGTGGTGGGCTACATGAAGGGGATTTGTACAATCCACTTCAACAAGGCGGGGACTGACGTCCCATATGACTGTTATGGTGGTTGGGATGAATCCATGGGAGCGAATTTCTTTTTGCACCAACTACCGTGGGAATTAGGGCAAAATTACAAAATTCTCGAAATCATCCGGGACGACGGAACGCACCAAGAGGTGAAGGTCATGAATCCTGATACCGATTTTTACGGAAACTTCATGATCTATAGCGCGATGGCGCGTCCTACGTCGTTGAGTAACTAGCCAGCGCAGAACTGCAGCGGCCGACTAACCGTCGACCGCTGCAATATCAATATTGTATAATTTTTTCCATGACAAAACATTCACTTCAAGGTATGTGTGAGAGTTGCATGATGCCATTCGCCAAAGATCCCAAAGGTGAAAATCGCGAAAACGCTAAGTACTGCAGCTATTGTTTTTATGATGGGAAATTAGCATATCCTGGTGATGACGTCAAAGAGTTCAAAAAAGCTATGATCAAGGCCATCACCGATAGAGGAGAAAGCCCCATCAAAGCTCACCTTTTTGCCTTTGTGGCAGGATTTGCACCTCGCTGGAAAAAGTAAGATTCAAACTTTAGTAGATCAGCTTTCAAGCGAAATAGCAAAAAGGAGTGTATTGCTACACTCCTTTATCAAGACCAAACATTCACATCATCGCCATCAAAATTACTAAAGCAACTATGCCGGCGACAAATCCCACTGGGGCACTGGTGAAACTGGTCACGAATAATGCACCAATGGCAATTATTGTGAGCCAAGCTACAAACTCCATCCCAGCGAAGGGTTTTTTTGACTGTGAATGTGCATGACCATGACAATTGTCATGTGACTCTGTGGCTTTTTTCTTCCGCCTGTGCAGAAGAAAGTAAATCAGTCCTCCGTTGAACATAGTAAACTCCGTTCACTAACGGGTTCGGACTTTTAAGGTATGCGAGTATTATATCCCATAATAAGCAAAAGCGCAAAAAAAAGAGGAGTGCAGTTAGCACTCCTCATACTTACCGCTGGTTGTACCAAGCGGCTTGCCCTTCGGGCGTTGGCTCGGTGGGGATTTCTGGCGGTTCGACTGGCTCTGGTTCTGGTTCTTTGTCGCGTATTTCTTCCGGCATCGTAAGATAAATCACCACGGCAAAGAACGAAATTGATAGGCACACAAACAGTGTGAGATCAATTTTTGTTGAAAGCAAAGCCATGGCAACACTTCCCAGCACTAAGAATAAACTCAAGGGGGTTACTTCACTACACCCTGAGAGTGTGAAGCTTGAGCGGCGATTGCGGCGGATAAAGAACAGCCAAAAAAAGTGCTCCATGTTGTTCTCCTCACTGTGAAAGATCGGTTTCAAATACAGTCTAATTATAGCACATATAGGCCTATAAGTAAATAGGGGCTGTTATGCTCCTACCAGGCTAGTATCCAGGTTTTTTACTGCTAAAATGCAGGTATATGCAGTCGCTACGTCGGGTGGGCATTTCAACATTTTTGGGCATGAGTATCCATTGTAGCGTATCTGTGAAGTCTGTGAGCTGCTAGAATGCGAACACCATGTGCCCATTGAAGTTAGTAAATACCAAACAAACTGATCTTGAGAAAATTGTCTTGAGTGATGAACAAAAAACTCTGTTTGAAAAACTAGAGAATACTAATGATACTTACTTTGTGACTGGTAAAGCTGGCACTGGTAAGTCACTTTTACTCCAATACTTCAAAAACAAATCCAAGAAGCGTCTGGTGGTGGTAGCTCCTACCGGAGTCGCGGCCATCAATGTGGGTGGCCAGACCATTCACTCACTTTTCCGAATTCCACCGTCATTTATCGCTAAAAACTCACTTCGTCTCGACACTAAAGTAGGACAACTCTTGAGAAATATCGATACCATCGTCATCGATGAAATTTCAATGGTACGCGCCGATCTGATGGATGGTATCGATTATCTCCTTCGAAAAGCACGGGCTAGTGATCAACCTTTTGGGGGAGTCCAAATCATCATGTTTGGTGATTTGTATCAACTACCACCGGTAATCAACGATCCAGAACTCCATGCCTATTTTGCTCTGACGTATGGTGGATTTTATTTTTTCAACGCTGACGTCTGGAAAGAATTGCCACTCCAAATCGTAGAACTATCTACCATTTTTAGACAAAAAGATCGCCATTTTAAAGATATTTTAGATGCCATCCGTCGGGGAAAACCTGACTATATGGTGCTGGAAAATCTCAACAACCGGGCTGAAGTAGTGATCCCGAAAGATGGAGCCATTACCTTGGCAGCCACCAATCGGACTGCCAATGAAATCAATGAAGCTCGCCTGCAAAATTTGAAAACGGTTCCCTATAGTTACACTGCCAAAATCACAGGCCAATTTGAAGAATCTGCCTACCCCACCGAACCAGAACTCAAACTTAAAAAAGGAGCTCAGATCATGATGCTCAAAAACGATAAAGATAAACGTTGGGTCAACGGCACACTTGGCACCATCGAAGACGTCAGCGATAAAGATATCAAAGTAAACATTGATGACACTGTCCATACAGTCACCCCGGAAACTTGGAGCAAAATTCGCTACACCTATAATCCCGCTACTGACAAGGTCGAAGAAGAGGTCGTCAGCGCTTTTACCCAATATCCGATCCGGCTAGCGTGGGCTATCACCATTCATAAGTCACAAGGCCAAACCTACCAAAGTGTCATCATTGATTTGGGTCGGGGGGCATTTGCTCACGGGCAAACCTACGTGGCACTCAGCCGATGTACTAATTTGGAAACTCTGTATTTACGTCGTCCGATCCAACCGCGTGATTTAATTGTCGACACTTCGATTATTTCGTTTATGGAAAAAGCTTTAGGGTAAACTCTCACAAGCCACGCCGTCACCCACTCCAGTACTATCTAGTTTCATTGGGTCATTGGTGGCCGTGAACCCACAACTATCAAAAAATGCTTGCGCTTGGGCGTGAGTGCTAAAATCTCCACAATCTAGATCAGGACCACTGCAACTCGGCCCATTTTGAGGCTTAGGTGAGGTTGATTTTTGCAACGTAGTTGGATTAGATGTGGCTTTTGGTTTTGCAGTCGGCGATGTAGTAGCTAAACAGGCATCATCTGCCCATAACCCATTTTTGTTGGTTTCAGCCATTTGTTGGGCTTGCTTATATTCAGTCAGATATTTGTATGGAGTGTCGTAGGTGTATTCGTATGCGAAACCCGTGGCAATCATAACTTTGCCATAGTCTACACTGGCATCATCAGTCCACACATAACGCAACAGTCTTTGATATTTATCCTGATTACCCTGCGAGGGATCAGCTTCTAGCCACACGGTTTGACCATTAAGGTATTCCTTTGACATGGTTGAAGCCTTTTCACCAAAACATTCCACAGACTTACGTGGATCCACAGTCTCAGGTGTGTTTATGCCGATCACCCGTACACGCTGTGTTTTTCCCTCAAAGCTCACATCGATAGTATCGCCATCAATGACTTTTGTTACTATGGCTTGTTGAGTGACTGGACTCGGCACTGTTGCTTCCGCTAAACCAACTGGAGTAGGCGAGATGCTAGAAGAGGGGGAAACAGATGGTGAAGGAGAAGGTAATAGAGTTGCTTGGCTTGTTGATGTTTCTGATGGTGAAAAAGCCGCCATCATAAAAAAAAGTATCACACCTATCCCAACTTTTACCCAAGTAAAACGTAACCAAG
This sequence comes from uncultured Pseudomonadales bacterium, assembly GCA_964421945.1. Taxonomy (GTDB): domain Bacteria; phylum Patescibacteriota; class Microgenomatia; order UBA1400; family PJMF01; genus BOKX01. The sequence goes on along the minus strand of CAYQZC010000022.1, from coordinate 3,650 downwards.
GCAATCGTGTTTGGACTCGATTAGTAAGCGACGGAAAAAACAAAACGGCTGCACCTGCAGCACAAAGTGCAGACAGCAAAGCGCCTTCTGAAATTTGGACCATAACAACCAGTGATAAAAAGCCAACCAACGTCCATTTGATGATGGCACCAATCTTTTTCATAAGCTGATTTTAACGCAGAAAGTGTAAAAAAAATAACTAATAATTATCGGTGGTGCTATAATCTCGTCCTGTTCGTGAACAAGTTCAAAGTAAAGTAGGCGGCTTTTTGCATAATACTAAGCTTGATTGTGACTTCCGAAGCTTGGTATAACTATAGCTGTATACACCAGTTCAGAATTGGCGCTCACTTCTTATGCAAAAACAGTTCGATGCTTTTCCTCAAATCGAGACCCCTGGTTTTGATTCTGATTCAAGTCAACTGTGGCCTCACAAAGAGAGAACTCCAGAAAAATCACCCCATATTCATCTCGAACTTGATAACGAATATGATCACCCCCCTCAAGTAACAATCGATGTCTTAAAAAACGTGGTTTTTGAAGGGACAAACAAGGATGGAAAACTTCAAACAGAAGACCTTACCGATTACCTTCGAAATGATTTTGAGTATTATGCCACCACTCACCAACCAGAAATTAACACCGAGAGAACTCAATTTCTTCAGAGCTATGTTGACATTTGGTGCCAGGGAAACCCCGAATGGGAAGGTAAAACTAGAGTCATTATTTTAAACAAAGGACTCCATCCTAATGCATTTGCGTGCCCAGATGGAAATATCTTCATATCCCAGTCATTGATTACTATGTCTGGATCTCTTGACGAAATTGTGAGTGCCTTAGCTCATGAAGTGCTCCATTTGCTCAATGGCACCTCCTTACATGCATATCGAGAGCATGTCAAACGAGGCTCAAGCATCGGTATCGATTGGTTACATGAAATCACTTCTAATAGTGGTACTGCCCCTTTACTAGAAAAAGTTGGGTTAAAAACCACCGCTATTTCTGAGTTGATGGGAAAGTTTGCAGCTATCGAAATAAATACGCTCGGAAAAAATAGGCGAGGTAGAGAACATCAAGCACCTGTTTTACGGGCGATTGAGCACCTGGGATTACATGGTGTTATCGACTACGAAACAAGTCAGAACGAGTATACTCCACTACCAGATCTACTCAAGTCTCCAACTCTACCAACTCACCTAGATATCATCATTGATGCTGCAGTAAAAGATGATCCTGACAGCGTCAAAGAATATTTACCTAAACTGCACCAGCAGGATTTTGCGAAGTTCTTTGCGATTGTCGATTCTCACTCATATTATGAGTACAGCACTTCCGCTCCTTCCAAAGAAACTGTGGCCAGTATCGTGGAGTCTTTGACTCAACAAATTGAGGCACGCCTAAAAGAAATTGGCCTTTCAGATGAACAAGTAGGACTTTTCCTTTTATCATTTACAGGAGCATACTCGAGTTTTGCCCCCCGATTTAAAAACATATCAGAACTGACTCATTTGGTCTCACAAGCAAATGGGCTTTATGAAACTGACATGGTATCCAAAATCGCTGAGAATATGTTTGGAGTCACCAGGCACTATGATTGTTTACATGATTTACTGCATGTAGCCAGTTTCGAGATCTCAAAAAACACAGACAAAGAGAACCTGAGTTACATTGATATCGATACTATTTGTGACTTACTTGGTAGTGTTTACAAAATAGTCAAACCTACTATCGAAAATGATCCCAAAAGGGCAACTTCGATCATAGAATCACTGCAACACATACTTTTTAAATACATAGAAAAATTTTATTTAGCCAATGTCAAAGACGGTGAACTTGACCCAGCACAAATGCTCGACATCTTTCAAAGTTTGAAGGAGGCTGGATATGATCAAACAGATGGTTTTTATCTCTTTCCGATTCGTAGTGAGAATTGTGGTCCCGCCAATCAGAAAATCATTGGTGATGCATTTTCACAAGTTTTTGGGGTTGATCTAATCAGAGCAAGATCTTCTGATCGAAAAGTTGAACCTTTACCCACACTCGACCAATTCAAAGCCGATCTTTCAAGTACATCTATTCATAGAATTTCTACTAATATTTTGGTATTTGCGTCAGAGCACGATTTAGATCTCGAAACTAGAGCTCAGTATGTCGATACAGCTTTGGAATATGTTTTAGAAGCAGATTTTTTGACACCAGAACTCTATAAGTTAATCCAAGAAAAAATTGGGATAGGGGCTTTACAAAATTGGAAAAAATATGGTGATCCCAGCTGGTCGGCGCCCAATGAAAGGCTTCATGCAATTTTTTCCAAAGCTACAGGACAATCAGCTCCCAAACCTCGCACACTATCACTTGAAGAGCTTATGGCCGAGTTTAGCCTTGATATGGCTTCACTTCGCGAAGCAGCTGAGCAAAAAGCCGAGTATGAGCGCTCCAGACTGGCGATCCAATTACTTGCCGACACATTAAAATACTCAGAAGCTCTCCTTTTGGACCGCATTGAACGGGTGATGACTGAATCAAAAATTGATTTGGATCAACTTAACGTTAATCAATTCCTAGAAGTTTGCGCTCCACTTTTTACACTTGCCAATAGTGACGACACCTACAGCATACTTCAGACTGCCACCATCAGAAATTTTGAGCGTTTTTATTCACTACCTTTTATTGAAAGATTTAAAGGCAAAGCCGAAGCGATACATTGTGATGATTTGCAATCTTTATACTCACAACTCTTGGAAGCTAAAAAGAGCTATGGTCAATTTCCGGCTAACATTAACTTCACGCTGTTCGAAGATAATGTGTACTCAGTGATGTTAGGTGAAGCTTTCCGCTCAGAATTTTTAAGACTTACAAATCCTACTAACCTAAAATCACAAGACTACGTAGTGCTGATCACTTTGTTGCACGACTTTGTACCATACAGTACTCAGCGAGAACAACTAGTGAAAGCACTTCAAAAAAAGTATTTAGCTGACCCAGCTGTACCAGTACAGGATAAAATTGATTTTTTCATTAAGGAACATCGGTCTCTTGGTATCGATGGTGCGATTTTGGTTGCAAATGCCATCAGTGATGCGCCCACGTATCGTGTTTTCAGATCTCGGCTTGATCAACTTGAGATGGACTATGTGACCGGCGAAAAAAGTGTTACAGACGTAGCCCTCATGGATGTTGCGAGTACCGGCCTGACTAAAAAGGCCGATTTGGTCATCAAATCAACATCAACAGATCGAGAAACATCTCAAAAAATTTCAACTGAATTAGCTATCGATTGGCTTAAAATTTATCTCAGTCCTGTTTCACTCAGGATGAATCCACTTACCTACGATCCAAGTCAAAAGAAATTCGTAATGGGTGAGCATAATCGTGTTACTTTCTTAACCGTAAAAGATACCATTGATCAGTTAAAACAACTGCCAGATAGCAAAAAAGCAATAATTGCCTTAAAAGCCCTAGCAGACCAAGATGGACTGCTGGTTACTGAAGATGGAAAAAAACTATTAGAAAAAATGGTACTTGATGGCTTTGATATTAACAATGTTTTTTTCAGAAGTGTGCTAAGTAACGCTATTCAAAAGGGAGATGTAAAAATTGTAGGTTTACCTTTAGCTCAAATGCTGACGCCATTTTTGTTTAGAGCTTTG
>CAYQZC010000021.1:0-9589 GCA_964421945.1 uncultured Pseudomonadales bacterium | reverse complement strand
ATTTTGACCACATGGCATATCTTTCGAGGTGAAAAAACAGCCGAAAATGAAGTCATCGGAATCACCTATGTTTGTGAAACAAATAGCACCCAAGTTACACCTTCATTCGAACATTCAGATTATCGATGGGTAAAACCAGAAGAAGCTTTAGAGCTCGTCACAGTCGATGGCATCAGACGTGATATTTTGGCCTTTATAAACTATAAAAAAAGGCCCACCAACTAGGTGAGCCTTGCAACTATAAACTGAGCAAACAGGTCAGATTCTGTCTCCTCGCATGTGACCTTCCCAATAGAGCTTTGCCGTATCCACTTGCTTGCCTACGATATTGGCAAGGAAGCGTTGATACAGATAAATCCCCACTTCTTCTTGGGTAAAACCTGCCCGAGTCAGTAAAGAGGCTTGGTCTGTCCAAGTCTCGGTGATACCATTGAGCACCGGGGCCACAGCCGCAGCCAATACCTCAGGATCAATAATCTCCAAAACCGGGGCTACATTGGTCGACACTGTCACCGTCAAAGTGAATGTCAGTTGCTTCCTCGGTTGGGGTACCACTTTATCGATCGAGTAGTTTGGCGCTGAAACTGCAACTGCGCGAATTTCCTCAGCCAAATACTCAGCTACTTTGAGCTTGTGATCATCCAGAATTGGCTCCCAAAACTTATCAGTTTCGAGATTAGCTAAGAGTGGGTTAACAGCCGAACGATCAAACTCTGCATTGATATCCCACACGTGCCTGGCTTTGGTCCATCGACTGGCCTCCAGCAATTTTGTCTCGGTTCTATAGCGCACCTGGGCACCAATAGACTGCGAGTACATAGTCACTGTCGGGATCATTTTGTCATCAATCCCTTGAGGATCATACCTCAAAGAATACTCAACGTTTCTAACACGAGCAATCCGCGTCAGCTTGCCATCCAAGATGCTCAGCAATTCTTCAGCATTCATGGTGATAACTCCTTATCACTAGGAAGGACATTTAAACGAACCTCGATATTATAACAACAAGATAGAAAATTTATTGATCAGTTAGCTTTTTTATGATGGTGGCTACATAATGTGCCACAGGATAAGTGTCAGGTTTGTCGAGTGGTGCCCAAACCACCGATTCAATTTGAGGATCACTTGGTTGAGCAAGGTCGCCCACCAGTTCAGCCAAGTAGTACAACTGTACGGCATGATAAAACCTACCATTTTTATGGTAAAACCAATCTTCATTCACATGCATAATTGGGCCAATGTTAACGTCTGCACCAGCCTCTTCTAAGGCCTCGCGTTTTAGTCCTTCTTCGATCGATTCGCCAATCTCGATCCCACCACCAATGACATCATAAAACTTCTCATGAATACTTTTAGCTAACAGTAATTCACCCAATTTAACCACTACCGCATACGCCGAAATTCTCCAAGTGATTTCGCTACCATCATAGGGAACTATTCCTTGATTGGCATTCTTAAAAATCATTTCAGGATTTTGGTTTAGCATGGAGTGAGTATACCTCATGGTACAAAACTAGCCCAATCATGATCAACAAACCCCAAAAAAAATGTGAAGCGAGAATCCCATATCCCATGGTCAAAGGTTTACCATGCAGCCATGGAAATTCGATGTTTGTCAGAATTACACCAAGCAATAGCAACACTTTTCGCTTCCAGCTAGGAGTGAAGTCACGATAGAGGAATACTATAACTGGCAGTAAAATCGAAAAATAATGTTGCCACACCACCGGGGAAAGTAACACCGAAGTCAACACCCCCAAAAGTACCGACTCGGATTTATAAACAACCAAGACACTTATCCCGACCAACATCAAGAAAACTGGCAGGTACCACTGACTCAGCTCAATTCTTTGCAGCGTAGCTTTTAATGACTGATTGTAATAATCGACGTCTCTAGCTTGGTTTTTCTGCAAAGTCGTCGTTACCAATCGATCTTTGATAAACGTTTGATAAGCAACCGGTCTAATCACCGGAAATAAGCCAATCACCATCACTACCAAACCTAGAATGCACCAACTAAGGGTTTGTTTTTCATGTTTCATAAGTGCCAAAATCGGAAATACAAAAAAAGTTTTAAGAAAAATCATCAGTGCCAAAGAGGTACCTTTGATAACTGGTCTTTGGGTCGTCAATAACAAAGTCAAAGCTAAAGTAACTAATCCCAATGGTTGTCCGACATTTAAAGTAAAGCGAGCTGGGAATCCCAGCAGCAAACCAAAAAATAATCCTCCGGTAATCAACCACCGAGTGAATCTTTTCTCTGAAAAAAGTCTTGATAAAACCACGCAACTCAGTAACCAACATACTATATTAACCCACAAAAAAACACTCCGGGCCAAGGTAATCGGCATCCAAGCAAAAATCAGAAAAGGCGCAATCACTAAAGGCGGACCAAGTGTCTGCATGTATGAGACGGTGTAAGGATTTATACCCCGCCAGCTATCACGGGCGAGTTGATAGTACACATCAAAATCCCAAAGCTTGACTTGCCCCAAGCCCATCGGACCAATCATTTCAATCCGCCACAAAATCCCGATCACTAAGACCACACAAATTGCAATCAAAAAATAGAAAAAATGGAATCGGCGATATCGTCCTAGCATCAATAGCACTAGTATACGGCTATCTTTGAGCTACACTAAGGTCACGTTTTCGCAGCCGCAAATTAAGAGGTGTGACTTCCAATAATTCGTCAGGGGCTAAGAAGGTAAGACACTGTTCGAGTGACATTTTCACAGGTGGTGTCATCCGGATGGTAGCATCAGCTGAACTGGCCCGCATGTTGGTAAGTTTTTTACCCTTAGTCACGTTCATGAAAATATCTTCTTTTTTAGCATTTTGACCCACGATCATACCCATGTACACTTCGGTACCTGGTTCGATGAAAGTCATTCCGCGTTCTTGAGCTTTTTGCAAACCATAGGTAAGTGCGGTACCGGTTTCAGCAGTCACCAACACACCATTACGTGTCCAAGGAATATCCTCACCTTTTTGGCGATAACCAACTGGTAGACTATGAACGACACCCATACCAGAAGTCTGGGTCATAAATTGAGTGCGGAAACCGATCAAATGACGAGTCGCGATTTCATATTCGAAACGCATCCCAGTTTTTTGTGGTTTCATGTTTTTAAACACGGCTTTTCGTTGTCCCATCTCGGTAGTGACTACACCAGTAAATTGTTCTGGTACTTCAATGGTAATTAATTCCCAAGGTTCTTCTGTACCATGTTCGGTAGTTTTGAAAATAACTTCTGGACGAGACACTGAAAACTCATAACCTTCACGGCGCATGGTTTCGATCAAAATTGCCAAATGAAGTTCTCCACGACCAGAAACGATATAACCATCTGCACTAGGACCAGGTTGCAAACGCAAACCAACGTTGGTCTCAAGCTCTTTCTCTAAACGCTCTAAAATCTGGCGTGAAGTAGAGTATTGACCATCTTTTCCTACAAAAGGAGAGTTGGAAACACTAAACTGCATCTGCACAGTGGGTTCAGAAATATTAAGTTGGTGCAAAGGTTCTTGTTGATCAAGAGAAGTCAAAGTATCACCAATTTTGGCGATGCCACAACCGGTCATAGCTACGATTTCACCAACGGTAGCTTCATTAACTTCTTTGCGACCTAAACCTTGATGAATAAAAAGATACTCGACTCTAACTTGTGAGACAGCTTTATCATGATGGAGCACTGCCAATGATTGGCCTTTAGTGACTTTACCGCGATTGATACGGCCAATAACGTACTTGCCTTTATAATCATCAGCATCCAAGCTGGTGACTTGAAGCTGGAATCCACCTTCGAGAGTACCGGCTGGGGCGGGGATGTGTTTGATGATTGCTTCAAATAAAGGTTTCAAACTATCACTATCAGTAATTTTGAGTGATTGATCTGGCTGTGCTTCGAGCTTATAGCCAGCTACTCCCGATCTTCCTACTGCATAGATGACTGGGAAATCGAGTTGACTATCATGATGGGCAAGTTCCAAAAAGAGATCATTAATTTCTTCTAAAACTTCATCGACTCGTTGATCTTTGCGATCGACTTTATTGATCACCACAATGGGGCGAAGACCAGCAGATAATGCTAGATGCAAAACATACCGTGTCTGTGATAGCACACCTTCAGAAGCATCGACTAAAAGCAAACAGCCATCAGCCATATTAAGTACCCGCTCCACCTCACCACTAAAATCAGCATGGCCTGGTGTATCAAGCACATTTACTTTGAATCCATCCCATTCGACAGCTGTGTTTTTGGCTAAAATAGTCACACCACGTTCACGTTCAAGATCATTTCGATCAAGGATAGTAGTCTGTGACATTTCACTTTGATGCGCCGCAAAAACGTGTGCTTGTTTGAGCAAGCCATCCACCAAAGTTGTTTTTCCATGGTCAACGTGAGCGATAATTGCAATATTACGTAGATGTTCAGTTGTTGCAGCCATCCGAGTATTGTACCAGATATTTGGCATTTCAGGTTGAGTAAAGCTTGATAGTGTCTAATCTGGACTATGAAACAACTTCACCACCTGCCCGTTACCATACATACACCCAGTGATGTGGTCCGTCATTGTCACTCTTTTGCAGCAAAGCCCCAAGAATTTGTGATCGGGATGTATTTGAGCTCCCGTCATCAGGTCATCACTCAAAAAGTGATAAGCATCGGCACAGTCAACAGTAGTATCATCCACGCTCGAGAATTATTTGCCCCTGCTATCCAATGTCGAGCCAGCAGCTTAGTTTTGATCCATAATCATCCTTCAGGTAATCCCGAACCTTCACCAGAAGACATCGAAACAACAGCTCGCATGGTAGCAGCCGGAAAAACACTTGATATTCCACTTTTTGATCACATCATCTTGAGTAAAAATACTTGGTGCAGCTTACGGCAGCTTGGTCATTTATAATCAGGTATAATCACATCTATGCCAGCCGATCCCTTTAGCGCCGTGTGGGTTTCCCACTCATCAATGTCTGACTTTATAAAGTGCCCTCGGGCATATTATTTGAAGAACGTCTATAAGGATCCTAAAACTCGTCACAAGATCACCATCATGGCTCCTGCCTTGGCGCTTGGCCAAGCTGTGCACGAAGTCATCGAAAATTTGTCAACCATTCCTACCGCTGATCGTTTCAAAGTGTCCCTCATCGAGCGCTATGAAAACATTTGGCCCAAAGTCAGTGGCAAAAAAGGTGGCTTTTCCTCACCCAATCAGGAAGCTGAATATAAAGAGCGCGGAGCAGCTATGCTGCGACGCGTCATGAACCACCCTGGCCCTGTCCAAAATTTAGCAGTTAAAATCAACATGGATTTGCCCCATTATTGGCTATCACCAGAAGATGAAATTATTTTGTGCGGCAAAATCGACTGGCTCCAGTATCATCCAGAAACTGACTCCGTCACGATTCTAGATTTTAAAACTGGCAAAGGTGAAGAAGACGAAAACTCACTCCAGTTACCTATCTATCGCTTATTAGTCGCAAACACTCAAAAACGCCAAGTCGACGGCGCATTTTACTGGTATCTTGATCGTGAGGACGAACTCACCCCTAAAGATCTCCCAGACATCCATGAAGCTCACCGCCAGGTGCTTGATGTGGCAAAAAAAATCAAAGTGGCTCGAAAATTAAATGTCATGAAGTGTCCAAAAGGTGATGATGGCTGTTTCGCTTGTCGACCATTTGAAAGTGTCCTCAGGGGAGAAGCCGAACTGGTAGGCACCAATGAATATCGTGCCGATGTCTACATCATCTCCCGTAGTAATCCTCCGTCACCAGACCAATCGGATAGCGTAGTGCTCTAACTAATATGTCACTACCTATCACAGTTTCGAGCTCGATTCGATCGGCAGCTGATTTGGCTTCCTATCTCGATGATCGTGGTATCAGCTGGGCCGCGGCTCATCTACCCACACCCGAGCAACTTGACGAGCGCTTTCCCATTCGCATTCCTCGACATTATGCTGATTTAATTGATTGGAAAGACCCAAATGATCCACTTCGGCCATTAGTTTTACCTGATCAACCTGAGACACCTCAGCCCTATGAACTGGCTGATCCGATTGGTGATCATGAAAAGGAAGTGGTGCCTGGCTTGATACATCGGTATCCTGATCGAGCACTCTTACTACTGACTTCATATTGTCTCGTACACTGTCGATTTTGTTTCCGAAAAGAAGTAGTAGGTAAAGTCAGACCGGTGGACTTTGAGGCCATCACGGAGTATCTGCAACAGCATCCTGAAATCACCGAAATTATTTTTTCAGGAGGTGACCCTCTCACATTTCCGTTAGGATTTCTGGCTACACTAGGTAAACAACTTACACCCATTAAGCATATAAAAGTTTGGCGTTTTCATACTCGTGTCCCAGCAGTAGATCCCCGCACCATCACGCAGGCATGGATGGATACACTGGCCACTATTTGTCACACACATCACATCAAACCTGTAATGGTGATCCATATTAATCATCCACGAGAACTCAGTGCCGCCACCAAAATTTGGATCAAAACTGCTTTAGACAAACATATTTTACTTTTATCACAAACTGTGATGCTCAAAAATTGCAACGACGATACCGAAATACTTTCGACACTCTTCAAATCACTCCTGAGTTCGGGAGTCAAACCCTATTACCTACATCATTTAGATCGAGCCATGGGTACTCACCAATTCCGGATCTCGATCGAAGCTGGTAAAAAACTTTACCAATCGCTAAGAGGAAATCTATCGACCATAGCTTTGCCAGATTATGTCTTAGATTTACCCGGTGGATACGGTAAAATACCAGTAATGTGGTTGCGCCAGATTGACTCAACTACCTATGAAGCTCACACCTTCGAAGGGAAAACGATCACCTATGTCGACTACACCTAATGCTCAACCTAAACTCCATGCCTATCTAGCTAAGATCGGATATGGATCGAGACGGGAAATAGAAAGCTGGATTTTAGCCAAGCGCATCCAAGTAAATGGAGTACTAGCTACTATCGGCCAGCGGATCAACCCAGAAAAAGATACCATTCAAGTCGATGGCAAACCAGTAACGACAGCGACAGATGCTACCGAGCACGTCTATTTTTTGATCGATAAGCCTCGCAATGTGGTGACTACCACCGATGACGAACTTGGCCGACGCACGGTGTTAAGCTTGTTACCACGTCAAAACCACCGGATTTACCCTGTGGGGCGGCTTGATCAGGATAGTGAAGGATTGTTGTTACTCACTAATGATGGTGACCTGGCTTACAAACTTACCCATCCTAAATTTACTATTCATAAAACCTACGAAGTCTTACTTGACCGACCCATTTCTTACCAAGCACTCCAATTTTTAAGAAAAGGAGTCAAACTCAAAGACGGTTTTTCCAAACCTGATTCTGTCGAAAAAATGGATCTGGAACCAGAAAAACAGTGGCTCGAAATCACTATTCATGAAGGAAAAAATCATCACATCCGTCGCATGATCGAGCGATCTGGCTATGATGTCAAACGCTTGATCCGCACCAAACTAGGTCCTTTTACGCTCGACGACCTCGACGGCGAGACTTGGAAACAGCTGTCGGCTGAGCAAGTACATGAGCTCGTGCAGACCGCTGGTAATGCAGCGTCATCACTGCGAGCAAGGTACTAAGTGGCACCGCGATCACCAAGCCGATCGAACCTACTAGGGTCCTGACTACTTCTTCGGCGATAATTTCATTGTTAAGTGTCACCCACCAAGGGATAGATTTGTTAATGGTAAATAACAAGAAAAGTGGAAGATTGGCACCGGCATAGGCGAGCACGAGTGTGTTAACTAACGAAGCCACGTGATCTTTTCCGACCGCTAAAGCTCGCTCATATAATTCGGTGGGGGATAAGTCAGAGTTAGCCAAAAATAGTTGTTTGACTGTAGAAGTTTGAGCGATAGTAATATCATCCAAAATACCCAAAGCCCCCAACACGATTCCACCCAATAACAAACCTTGCAAATTAATGTTAGCAGTGGTGCCAAACTGCAAAAAGTAAGCTTCTTCACTACCTAGTCCTACCAGCTGGGCAAATCTAACTGCCAGATATGATAGCCCGGTCACGGCAGCCAAGGTAGAGATCATCGAGGCTAATGCCACGTGTGAATGCCAAGAAAAACCGTGACAGACATAGACAGTGATAGCCGCGATAAAACCAGCTCCAACAATACTCACCAACATCGGTGAGGTGCCATGCAAAATCTGGGGCACTATATACATTGTCAAAATCCCCAAACTCACCATCATTCCGACGATCGAAAATAAGCCCTGCCATCGCGCTACTACTACCACTAAAGCCAAAAATCCCACTAACAGCCATGCTAAAAGTGGCAACCGATATACGTCAGCGATGACGTACTCCATGGTGCCTTCGCCAGTCATTTGTTCAGTCAGTAGTACCTTCGATCCAGGCTTGAGTCTTTGTTGCTGATTGAGCGGTTGAAACTCACTGCCGATGGTCAAAGTAAGTTTTTCACCAGTGTCTTGTCGTTGAAGTTGGAGTTCTTGGATATACCCTGGTGCGGCATCATTTAAGTTTACGATCCGCTCGTTAAGCACATTTTTCACAGTCGCCCGATAATAGGGATAGGCTTGTTGGGCAACATCTGTTTGATACGTGGTCTGAGCTGAAACACTAGGAGCCTGACTCAGCATTATTAACAAAAATAAAAAACCTGCCAACCCATTTTTAAAAAACCTCAGCATACGATCATCCTTTCGCAATCTGACATTGTTGACACCAGCCATAGACTGTTAATGTGTGATATGCCACTTTAAAATCATTGACTTGCCGGGGTAATTTGACCAAACAGGCAGCGTTGAGAATTTTGCCACACTGGACACAAACTAAATGATCATGATGATGGTTTTGCAACTCGTAGCGAATGTCATTTTCACCAAATGACTGACGATGGACGGTATTATCACTTACAAGATTTTCCAGAGCTCGGTAAACACTGGTTTTATTTACTGTGACCCCAGATTTTTCGAGCGCCTCCAACATTTCTGGCACGGTTAACAAATGCTTGGTAGCTAATAGTTCAATCAAAAGTGGTTTTAGTTGAGCTGGTCTCGACATGATATCACTTGGTATATAACAACGTATCAATAATAAATACAGAACCATTGGCGGTAGACATCCCACCATCCACGATCAAACTCAAACTTCCTTTTTCATCTTGCAAGTACCAAGCTGATTTTTTATACACCACAGTGACTTTCCTGCCCTGCAATGTCTTGAGCACCAGCCCTTCCTTCATATCTTCCAGTGTTAAACGTCCTGAAACTATGTAACTAGTGACAAATTGGGAGGCATCGGCTTTCTTTTGGGCAGATTTTAAGCTATCGAGGGCGCCCAATGGCCATATCAAAAAAGAATTATCAACTGGTGCAAATACGGTGTACGGGCCACTGCCTTGCAGTGTTTCGATGAGTTGGGCCGATTTCAACAAACTATAAAACACACTCAGTGATGGTTGAGTCGAGATAGTTTCCGCTACTGTCTGATTTGCTTTGATTTCTTGAGATAGAGCCGGATCAGCTATGGGTAAGTCTCGAGGTACTTTATAA
>CAYQZC010000020.1:0-9593 GCA_964421945.1 uncultured Pseudomonadales bacterium | reverse complement strand
TAAGCTGGTCAATCCCAGACTCAGATGTTCCTGGACTTTCAGCGGCAAGGAGCTCAAGGTATAGTCACCGATCATGCCAATGTATCGAGTGGGTTTGGTAGAAAGACGACGAATAAAAAATGGAGTGGCCACCAAAAACAAGGCAATGCCTAGAAGACTAGACAGGAGCACGACTTTACCGTGTTTTTTGAGGTACGCCGTGACGTACCAATAGTAGGTCCTCATGATTTTAACGCCAAGCCACCGACACCAATGAGGTGATTGTGAACAAACCGATGGCAATAATCGTAAAATAGTACAAGACTTTTTCTAAGCCGCGACGGGTATGGTAGGTTTCACCCCCGCCACCCCAGGTACTTCCAAGGCCAGTGCCTTGAGCTTGAAGTAAGATCGATACCGTAATGGCGATGGCCAAAACGATTTGTAAGACTAACACCACTGTTTGCATAGTTACTCATTCTACCACTTTTTAGGTGGCTACTTCTTGAGATCTAGTTTCACGTTGGACGGTGACGGTCACAGTACCAGGGTAGGTCAAAGTATTCTTGATCTCATCACGGATTTTGAGTGCCAAAACCTGGACATCATTATCTTTTGATTCGGCTGGATCCAAAATGACCCGGATTTCACGACCAGCTTGGATGGCATAAGCTTGTTTGACGACATCATGTTGCATGGCAATTTCTTCCAGCTTGGTCAAACGTTGCACGTACTCGTCATAGTTTTCATAACGGGCACCTGGTCGAGCTCCAGAGATAGCGTCAGCAATGTAGACGATCATTTGCTCTGGGCCGGAGAAAGGTTCATCCTCATGGTGTTGAGCAATACAGTCGATGACAGGTTGGGGGAGTCCGTATTTCTTGGCGATTTTGACTCCAAGTTCGACGTGACTACCATCGGCTTCTTCAGAAACTTTACCAATGTCATGGAGTAAACAACCTAGCTTGACTACGTTGACGTCGGCTTTTAGTTAGTGAGCCAACTTGATACCAATTTTGGTTTCTTCCAAAGTGTGACCAATCAGATTTTGGCCGTATGAGAAGCGATATTTAAATTTACCAAGCATACGCACTAGGTCATTTGGCAAGTTGTAGACGCCGACATCGTGACAGAGCTTTTTACCTGCTTCGAACATGATTTTATCGAGTTCTGAGCGGACTTTATCGACAACTTCTTCGATGCGAGTAGGTTGGATACGGCCGTCTTTGACCAGGCGTTCGAGAGCAATCCGAGCGACTTCACGGCGGACTGGATCAAAACAAGAGAGTCTGACTTCAGTCGGTGAAGTATCGAGATCGACATCGACACCGGTGTAGCGTTCGAAAGTGTGGATGTTACGGCCAGATTTCCCGATGATTTTACCTTTGGCTTCTTCAGAAGGTAAAGTCACTGTCGAAACGGTGTATTCTGGGACATAATCAGTTGCGCCATGTTTCATGGCGTCGACTAAAATATCGCGGACTCGATCATCGGCTTCAGTTTTGGCTTCTTCTTCGCGTTGGCGGACGACTTGAGCCATGTCTTGAGATAGTTTTTGCTCAAGATCTTCCAACAGCATTTGTTTGGCTTTATCGCGAGTCAAACCGGCGACTTTTTCCAATTTATCAAGCACTTTTTGCTTGGAATCTTCGAGCTGTTGGTTGAGTTTGGCTAGGTTGGCGCGTTCTTTTTCGATCTCAGATTCTTTTTGATCCATCTGATTGAGTTTAGAATCGATGCGGTCGAGCTTGGTGTTGAGAGAACGTTGCTGTTCTTCCAGCAAACGACCCATTTCACGGGCTTCTTTCTCAGCTTTACTGCGGATGGCCAGAGCTTCATCTTTAGCTTCCACGATGATTTCACGAGATTTAGCTTGGGCCTCGCGGACCAAGGCTTGTTCATCGATATTCGGACTGGCCACGACTGGTCTCACGGGAGCAGCTGGCTGTTTAGCCATGGGCTGAGGGGCTGGTTTGGCAACCTGCACGTTTGGTCTAGCTGGTGGGGTAGGTGGCACGTTTTTTTGAGGTGGCCGCACTTTACCTTTGGCTGCTGGTCCGCCTTGGGGCGGGGTAAACAATGTAGATAAGTTACTAAAAAATGACATACATCTCCTTATATTCCCGGATTTCGCCAGGATCGCTCACTGTGTAGCAGTTAGAGATTGGGAAGTGAAAAGAAGTCAGATTACTCAGCTAGGGGCAAGACGCCACAATTCAACCCACTCGATGCGAGTGCGGCTGTGAGAGCTGATGAATGACTAATACCAAAGCACATAAAATTCTATAAATATAAGCTAAAAATGCTGCTTATTTGGTTTCTTTTCACGCCAATATCTTGAGCGTGTAGCGCTTATTGTACGCTATAAACTACTAATAGTCAATGAAAAACCAGATCAGGAGATCTGGTTTTTGCACCGATTTATCAATCAAAATTTAAGCCGCAGCCTTAATTTTTTTCCAGATTTCTTTCTCGATATCTTTCATGACAGTGGGATTTTCAGTCAAGTAGATTTTGGTGGCTTCACGACCTTGAGCCATGACATTGCCTTGCCAGCGGTAGAAACTGCCACTTTTTTCTATAACTTCTTTCTCAACTCCGATGTCGACTACGTCACCTACGCGTGAGATCCCGTTTTCATCCATATCAAACTCGGCCACCTTAAAAGGAGGGGCTACTTTGTTTTTGACGACTTTGACGCGGTGGCGAGTGCCCACGATGGAGTCACCTTCTTGAATATTGCCAATTTTTCGGATGTCCAGACGTTGTGAAGCGTAGAACTTCAGAGCATTTCCACCGGTGGTGGTTTCTGGATTGCCAAACATGACGCCGATCTTCATCCGGAGTTGGTTGGTGAAAATGACTAGAGTTTTAGTTTTGTTGATGGCAGCTGTGAGTTTACGCATGGCTTGTGACATCAAGCGAGCTTGGACACCCATCTGAGAATCACCCATGTCGCCTTCGATTTCTGATTTGGGGACCAGAGCTGCAACTGAGTCCACCACCACGATGTCGACTCCGCCCGAGCGGATCAGGGTTTCAGTGATCTCAAGTGCTTGTTCACCATAGTCAGGCTGGGAGATCAACAGTTCATCAAGGTTGACGCCGATCTTTCGAGCCCGGATTGGATCTAAAGCATGCTCAACGTCGACGAAAGCAGCTACACCACCTTGGCGCTGGATCTCAGCAATGGCGTGTAAACAAAGGGTGGTTTTTCCAGAAGCTTCAGGTCCATACACTTCAATGATGCGACCTTTGGGGAAGCCACCTACACCCAAGGCTAAGTTAACAGCTAGAGAGCCAGTGGATACTGCTGGGACTTCAGGCATGTTTTTCAAACTGTCACCCATCTTCATGATGGAGCCTTTGCCAAATTGCTTTTCGATTTGCTGCATGGCAATGCTGACAGCTTGTGAGCGAGCAGTGCTGGCCATCTCAGTCTCATTGGTGGTTTGTTTGGCAGCAGGAGTATTTTTAGTCATGTATTCCTTTTCTTGGACAGAGATATTTTGTAACAATTGGTATAGCAACTATCTAATGTGCACGCTAGTGATCTAGTATTATTAGCGCATCTAGCCCCAGTATAGCAAGCCTGAAATCCCGAAGAAAGACCAATGACTGTGAAAAGCAATAAAGTGACGGTATAATCGGGAATCGCAACATACTGGTAGTATGCAGGTGAAAGCTTGCGCGTGGTGTAGAATCACCACTGCCAGTAAGGCGCAGATCGTTATCGCAATCCGGGGAGTAGTTCAGATGGCTAGAATGCACGCATGGGGTGCGTGAGGTCGCAGGTTCGAGTCCTGTCTCCCCGACTAGAGCTCCCATCAGGGTCAGTGAGCAGTGTATCGAAGGGTTCTTTTAGCCTGTACGCCGTGACTTTTTCGGTATCAATCCAGACGTTCAAGAAAATAATTCGCACAATTTGGTCTTTGACTTCTGGCGTTCCTGCTTTGATTGACTGACCAGCATTTTTAGACAAGTTCAAGAAGTCTTCAAGGGTGAGCGTGTCCTGTTTAATGTTTGGCATAGCCTCTTTAATGCTCTTGATGTCAGTCATTGACTCAGTCTTTTGTCCTTCTAATTCTTTGAGTCGTTCCTCACCATACTTTTTAGCAGTAGAGCCGTCAGCTTGTTTTAATACCCCGAGAGCTGTGTCTCTAGATTCAGCCTCAAGGGCTTTAAGTGTCCCTTGTTTGCTGTTCAATTCACGTTCTAACTTGGTGCGTTTGGTGGTAAGAACGTCTGTCATTTCTTTGAGGTAGATTTGGTAGTCTGCCTCGGTAAAGTTCAGACCATCAGCCAAGAATTCATAGAGCCAGTCCAACACCACTTTGACACGCACCGAGACTTTAATCTTAGTTAGGTCATTCCTATGCTTGGCTTTGTTTTCAGCAGTGTTGCGGATGCAGGTTGGAGTCTCGCACCTGAAATTAAGATAGCGTTTGCCACTACCACCAGTTGAAGGACCGACAGTCATATTGCCATCACAAAATGAGCACTTCACAAAGGCCTTGAAGGGATAAAAGGTAGGACGACTGGTATTAACTGGAGTCAGGCGACTATTCCCGGCGGTGTTAATACGCAAAAAATCTTCCTCACTGACTGCTGGCTGAAACTCATATTTGGTACGCAAGTCAATAATTTCTGTGCCTTGAGTCAGCATCCCGTAGTAGAAAGAGTCCTTAAATAAGGGGCTTAACATTCGTTTCCCTAACTTAACGTGCTTGCCACTGGTTTTTACCAACCTAAAGTATCCTAAAGCGTTGATGTCCTTGGCTATCTTTTCTAGTGATTCACCTCGAAGCTTCATTTGCCAGGCTTCCTTGATTAACTCATAGTTTTTGCCGTCTGGCTGATACCAGCCGTATTCATCAAGGATATATCCATGCTTAGGAATGTGGCTTTTACCTTCATTGACCTTGCGGTGCATACCACGAGTCACATCAGCCGAGAGTTTGTCGCTGTATTGTCTGGAAAGCACAAACGCCATGCCTAGGAGCATCAAACCGTTGGCATCTTTGGTGATGTGGTGGGTGACAAACTTAAGGTCTTTAATCTCATCTTCGTCAATCATGTCAATGACTTCACCACCCTCTTTCATGTTGCGAGCTAAACGGTCGGGATTCCAGGCTAAAATGCCGTCATACTTACCTGTCTTAATATCACGTAACATCTGCCGAAAAAGAGGTCTTCTACCAGGTTTCTTAGCTGATTTAGTTTCAATGATAGGTTGACCAACAATGATTAAACCCATGCGATTTGCCAGATTCTTACACTCAGCTATTTGGTCAGGAATAGAGCGAGCCTGACGCTCGGGGTCATCAGTAGACTTGCGAACATACAGGGCATATTTAAGCTGGGTGTGGTCAACTTCACCGTCCATACCCGAATTATACCCAATAAAACATAAAAACTGACATGCACATCACGCTCTTGCTGTAGTATATCCAGCCTCCCTTGACCCTATTTATGACCTGGAGGGGTGGCAGTTGGAAAACTGCCAAACATAACATTAATCAACCTATAGAATAGGCCTATAAGTATTGACAAAAGTGATGCAAAATGATACACTGTAGTGTGTCAAAATCACGTTGATACCTCGAGGGACAATGCATCTTTCCAGGCTAGACAAGATAGAGACATGCTCTTTAACAAGCCTAGCTGAAATAGCCTCCTTTTATCAGGCAAGGTGTACATCTTCTTTGGTGTGTAGCTTGCCTGGTATAAGGGCATCTTTGTTAATTTTGGGCAGCCATGCCCTTATCACGGAGGTGACAAAATGGCTACTTTGACACTGGAAAACAAAAACCAGGCCACGTTTACGTGGCAGACTAATATGTCGGGGAATCAAATCCTCGACGGAATATTGACTTCGCCCGAAGGGGCGGAACTGGTGAGTCTTCGATGGGAAATTGCTGAGGATGACCGCCCCCTCAGCGAAATCGAGCAGGAAATGCTCGAAGAATTGGAGACCCACTTGAAAGAAGTGTGGGTCGCTACCGCCAACGACCCCGAAAAAGGGGACTTTGAAGCCATCGGCTTCATGACCGTTGGCGAACTGCTGGCTATGCCGGCAGACAACATCGTTTGGCTCTCTCCGGAGAGTCATGATGGGCAGTACCAATTCACTGCTGCGACTGGGGCGGTGAAAAAATATGATGGGAGTGAAGAAGTTCCTCTCATCGAGTGGGCGAACCGTAGTGGTGTCGCTCGAAGCTAGGCTTTACCGAATCCGCATGGGTGTTTACTCCGCAAGGAGTTTACACAGTCATTCAATTAACAACCATGCGGGTTTTTCTTGCTTACTTACCTAATTTAGAGAATAGTTCAAACACCTTCTTCTTTATATTTAGGAAAAGTCTTTTTAAGGAGTTTTTCTTGAGGAGCATGTAGAGAATCTCTTTGCCATCGGTGTTCTTCATAGCGAGAGCGTTTCTAACACCGACTTCACCAAGCGATTGCTGTTCTCTTACTGCTTGAAGAGCTATCATTATTTCAGCCCTGTTATTATTTGGCTTTTTGAGTTGTTCTTCTAATAATCGCTTATTTGCTACTAGTTTTTCATCGAATGAGAGTGCCATGATTTGACCGTCATTGTACCTGTTTCAACCAAGAAAACCTAATAGAAATATATCAGACCAGCCTTGTTTTCACCCTGCCAATAACTATCGCTACTTAGCAGGTCAGGCGTAACCAGCTTCACTGGCTTCCAACATGATAAAATCACCTCAGCAAGGCGTTCAAACTGTGTCGCCTTCACTCGACAAATAAGAACCTGAAGGCAAAATACTCGAGGAAAATTAGGAAAGAATAAAGTAATGTTGCTTCAAGCCCCACCTCGACTAAAACCAGGAGATACGGCATATATTATTAGTCCGTCTGCGGGGTTGATTCCGTTTGCTCCTGAGAGAACTAGGCGTGCAACCAACAACGCGACAGATCTCGGTCTGAATGTCAAGTTTGCCAGACATGCGTCTCAGAATAATGGTTATGTATCTGGTTCAGTTGAGGAAAGAGTTGCTGATATACATGAAGCTTTCAGTGACCCAACTTGCAGTTTAGTGATTGCATCAATAGGAGGTGATCACTGCAATCAGTTAATCAATCATCTTGACTACGAATTGATTAAAGCGAACCCCAAAATCGTGATTGGATATTCAGATATTACAGTATTACATTATGCTATCGCTACTCAAGCAGGCATACAAACATACTATGGTCCATGTTTTTTAAATCAATTTGGTGAATTTCCTGAGATACTAGCTTTTACAAAAACGAATTTAAAGCAAGTTCTCTTTGAGAGCCCAACCACTATCAATTTAAAGGCAAGTGAAACATATACCGATGAAGTACTGGATTGGTTTAAAAACGAAGACTCAATCAGACCAAGAAAACAACAAGTAAATACAGGGCTTGATTGGTGGAGGACCGGTAAAGTTGATGGTTGGGCGTTCCCAGCTACTTTACCCTCGCTCATGCACTTAGTAGGTACAAAGTTCATGCCTCCAACAACAGGGGCAGTTTTTATGATTGATATACCAGAAGGAAACACTTTTAATGAGGGTTTACCTCTTTCAAGTGTTGACGCTTATCTTACCGATTTGGATAACATAGGAGTTTTACAAAATATTGCTGGTATGATTATTGGGAGACCATACAAATATACCCAATCAATGATAGACGAACTCAAGTTATTGGTACTCAAAATTACACAAAAATATAACTACCCAATTTTGTTTAATGTTAACATCGGCCATGTTGACCCAATCCTAACAATTCCAATAGGATCCAAGCTTTACTTAGACTCTAAAAAGAGTTGGGGTTCTGATTTTAGATGAAAGTGGTGTAGCAAAAAACCTGGTCATCAGTGGCCACTTCACCACCCACCACATTCAGATCCGACAGATGCAAAAAACAGGCAGAAAAACTGTCTTTTTTCGCAAAAGCTACCAAAAAACAAACAGACCTAAAAGCGAATCAGTTGGTATGCCGAAGGAAGTCTGACTACCCTATTGAAAAGAAATGGAATACGTGTCTGCTAGATTTGTCACAGTGATTTTTCCAGAGCTATCCTTAACACTTACGTTATTTCCCTGAATACTCTCAACAACTCCAGCAAACAGTGTGCCATTTTCAGATGCTACAACAACTGTTCCAACGCTAGCATTCTCGCTTAGATGGCTTGCGCTAAAGCCACGATAATCTTCAACATTTCGTAACGTTGCTGCCTCATCCAAAACGTTAGCTGGAATTTGTGGGCCTTTTTCATTCATATTTATCATCCTTCATTAAAATATAATTATTTTAAGTCTACCCTTGCGCAAGAAAAATGCAACAAATAAGTAATTCTTGATAGTAATTCCATATCTGTCTAATTAAACTAAATGACTCTGTACTTCAGAAAGAATACTTAAAATGGAGGACAGAGTATGATAATTTGCCCTTCTGAGTCTGAAGTAAAATCCTGGTCCCAACTTACTATCGATGGCATTCTTCAAAATACCTTGTTGTTCTGGGTGTATTTTCAAGCTAACTAAAGCACTCTTAAAGTTAAGTTGACCGACATTTTCCACAATCTCGCTAAGGTCATCAACTAACTGCATAAGTAGTGCAGCTGATACCTCCATTTTGCCGGTTTTGTCCCAAAACAGATTTTTACTATCAATCTTGACTGTTTTTGCTGCGCCGTTTTCGTCAAGAATGTCTCCTATGATGCTTCCTGCTTTTGAGTCACCAAACAGGTCAAACAACTTAGAATCGCGAAATGAAAACTCATCTGCAAAAAGTGTTCTCATTGTAGGATCAGATTGGATTTGCTCAAGAAAGATGCTTTGCCATGCAAAATTACCAAGCTCATTGATGAGTTCACCTAAAAATTCTGAATGACTGACTTTCCCGGTGAGTGTATCTCTAACTATCCGCACGATTGTCAAACCAACACGTCGGATCTCAAAAAAAGTCTTTCTTATATCGTTTGCCTCATCAACTTCACTATAAAAAACATGATGCTGTATATCTATCCAGCGGTGAACTAATTCATGAAATGCTTTTGAGGCTGTAAAGAAATCTGGATCTTGAGGATCTATTTTTACAAATACCTCATTAATTCCTGGGATCATTACGCCACCTGATCTTTCATTTTTTCTCAATTTCTCGTAGTCACCAGGAGCTAAAAACACAACTCGCATATCACCCACATTGGGGATATCTGGTGTGCCTTGCAGCGCTGAGAGGATCATTTCACTTCCAAGTTGCACTGAAGCTTGCAACCGCTTGCTTGGTTCAACTTGTCGTAGTTCAGCCAGCATCCTCGTTAAAAGCAAACTAGTTTCATGCAGATCTTGGGGAGTATCGTGGAGAGTATGAGTCAAGTCAGTCTCATAGGGAGTATTTAAACTCGCAGGAGACAACTGATTTTTTCTCACTTCTGAGTAAGTACTCTTTTTTGTAGTTTCATTCTGTTTTAACATAAGCGGTTTAAATAATCCTCTCTACAACTCACTGCTTATTTTGAGTGATAACTTCACAGGGACCTTATCCGTCAAGTGTTCTTTTTGGCGAACGGCAACTTTAATCGGTAAAAGATATGTTTGAGATTTTTTATCTGGAAA
>CAYQZC010000019.1:0-9945 GCA_964421945.1 uncultured Pseudomonadales bacterium | reverse complement strand
ACGCCACCCACAAAGCTAAACTCAGGTTGGTGACAATCAAAATCATACTCGGGTAACGACCAATCTTGAAAAATGGCAACACGGTCTGGAGTATCTGGAATCCGGGGATGAACTCACCCAGGGCTACCACAAATGTCACTCCACAGACACCAAACCACCACCAGTCCTGGCGTTCGCGCTTTTTAAGCCATGTCAAAACAATCGCCAATAATCCTAACCAACCCACATAAAAAACCATATTGGGTTGGCCACTCCAGGCTGGACCCCATTTGATACCTTGGACTGGGTGGTCAAAAATAGCTGGCACCAAGACTTTGAGTACCATAGCCGGATCGAGTGATCCCACCCCCGCTTGCGTAGTGGTCTGCAACATCCGAGTCGAGGTAAGCAGAGTAGGAATAAATGGCGCCCAGGCGATCGCCGACAAGCCCACCAATAAAATTCCAGCTATCATCCACCGGCTCAGCCACTTTCGCCAACTGACTGTTTTCCAAGATACAAAGATCGAAAACACCCCGGCAGTCACCAGAGAGTACACCACATGCTGTGGATATCCTGCCAACCATTGACCCAACACTACCAAGGCTAGCCACCAGGTACGTCGAGGATGAAGGGCCACTCCTTCGCCGAGCCACACTATCCAAGGCATCCAGCTCAACGCTTGGATGGTGCTCAAATTATTACTGCTACCAGTGATCTGAGTGGATAACATCCATAAAACCATTACCAAGATTCTTGCCCAAGCAGACTTCACCCAGTCTTTGGCTAAAAGGTAGGCTCCTAGACCCGTCCACATGACATGCAGACTGACTGTCAAATTGAGAGCCAGAGCCGGCGAAAACCAAACAAACAAGAGACTGCTAGGATAGATTACCGACTGAGTCACGTCGCCGATCCATGGGATGCCAGCAAAAATCTGCGGATTCCACAGCGGGATGATCCCCTGTTTCAACCAATAGGCAGTAAATAATTTGCTAGGAACTAGAAGTGAATAATTATCGCCAAAAACCAAGGTTTTTCCTTGAAACCAAAGCGGAGCAAACCTCACCAGGATCAAGCTCACGAGTACCGCTCCGACCCCAAACCATTCGGATCGGAACCAAGTTTTGGGATGTGTCATAGGCTCATTATTTCACAGCTTTGATGAAGGTGTTAAAGCCGAATTCCCATGTCTCGACGGTCACGTGTTTAAATCCAGCCTGCTTGAGAATTTTCTTCAGGTGCTCATGGGTAAAATAATTTTCATGCTGGTCGATCATATCTTGGCGCACTAAATGCATTTTTGCCATGGTGGGCAGCACTTTTTCTGATAAAGGTGAGGGCACCGTGGCTAAAAACACACCACCAGGTTTGAGAATCCGGTATACCTCGGCTACTACCTTTTCTGGACCTTTGAGATGTTCTAACACTGCCAGCATGGTCACCACATCAGCTACTCCTGCTTTGACCGATGACTTCTTGGTCAAGTCGGCTTTGACCAGCTCGATTTCTCGAGATTTTGGTTTGGTAGCCACAATATCGACACCGATCAACCTCTGAAATTTTCCTCGGCAACGGAGCAAAAGTGTTTGTTCATAATCACAACCAAGATCTACAATCACTCCCCTTTTGGGTAAGTGAGACCAAATCTTGGCAATTCGAAATTCTTGGAAAAGTGGTTCTAAACCTTGCATAATCTTACGCTTGTCGTTGGAGACGGATCGAAAAAATCACCCGCAGGGCATCAATTCCATCGCGCCATGTAATTTTTTTACCTTGGGAAAAATCCCGACCGACATAACTAATCGGCACCTCAAAAATATACACCCTTTTGCGAAGCAATTTGCAAGTAATTTCTGGTTCCATATCAAACTTGTTGGATTGGATATTTAACTCTCGCAATAATTCGGTCGGCATGACTTTGTAACACGTTTCCATATCGGTCAGGGTGGTGTTGTAAAGAATGTTAACTAAGAAGTTGAGCACATCGTTGCCCTTGCGGTGCCAAAATAATAAATTGGAATGAGGACCTAGAAAGCGCGATCCATAGACTACTTTGACTCGATCTTTTTTAATCGGATCCAACAATAAGGGAATGTCTTCTGGATCATATTCGAGATCGGCATCTTGGATCAAAACAAAATTACCTTTGACGTAACGTAAACCGTGACGAATCGCCGAACCTTTTCCACCATTCACTTTGTGAAACACGCGTAACTTGCGATGAGTGAGCTTAGTCAAGACTTTTTTTGTCAGGTCGGTAGAACCATCATTGACCACAATAACCTCGAGCACTTCGCGAACTTTGAGTAACTTTTGCAATACATTTGCAACTGTTTTCTCTTCGTTATATACCGGTACGATAACCGATAGCTTCACCATTGGGTTCCTAACTCGGGCAGAGTCTAGTGATACTGGCTGGGGCCAGGTAGTTCAATCGAGCTTAATCTCGTTCAGGCTTCCAAAAATCTTCACCGATGGCATTCCAGGGAATTCGATTTTCGTCGGGTGACTCGGGACTAAATTGTTGGCTTACATAGTAATATAGTTCAACCGGCTTATTCGTCAAGTTGCAAGCCCCATGGGCTACACCTCTAGGTACCACCACTAATGAAGGTGATGCTCCACCCAAAACCACTCGCATCGTCACATCTTTGGTGGCCGAATCACTTCGCACATCCCAAAGACCCAACATCAGTTGTCCGGTCGGGGGAACATACCAAGCTTCATCCTGATTAAAATGGAAATGCCAGGCTTTGACAGTATTAGGAAGCAAAGTACTACGATTGATCTGACGAACTTTCAAGCCAGGTGCTTGCTCAAGTTCGCCTTGATCATTAAGGCGGACCAGTTCTGCAAAATCCCCGTCTTCTGTCATCCAAGTTTTGAGGGGAATAATGTGGACTCCCTCTATCTTTGGTTTTCCACCACCGTATTGTTGGACGTAAAACTCGCGGATCACGCCAGGATTACTTTGCAACGATCGCTGATCAGACATACCTTACTCCTTAACTACTTCACCCTCTTCGGCTGAGCTTTTATCATTACTCGACTTACTGTCGCTTTCCTTCTTATCCGCTGTTCCAGCTTCTGCACCTGGAGTGCTATTTTGACTTGATTGAGCTTTTTGGAAAGCTTCACCAAGTTTCTGGGCTGATGTATAGGTAGCTTCAGTGGCTTGATCGAGCTCTTCCTTGGTGACATCGTCTTTGGCAGCTAACTCTTTCAACTTGGCGATGTTTTCCTCAATCGGTTTTCGCTCATCCGCTGTCAGTTTATCACCATACTCTTTGTGTTGCTTCTCCAATTCAAAAGCGACACTGGTGGCATGGTTGCGAGCTTCGACCAGCTCTCGTTTTTTCTTATCGTCGGCAGCGTGCTGCTCGGCGTCAGCTTTCATTTTCTCGACTTCTTCATCAGATAAGTTGGTCGAGTTTTGGATGCTGATTTTCTGCTCTTTGCCCGTAGTTTTATCTTTAGCAGTGACATTCAAAATCCCATTTGAATCAATATCAAAAGTGACTTCTACTTGTGGCATACCTCGTCTCGCTGGTGGAATCCCATCGAGAATAAACCTACCTAGGCTCTTATTATCGGTAGCCATGGCTCGCTCGCCTTGGAGTACGTTGACTTCCACTTGAGTTTGGTTATCAGCAGCAGTGGAAAAAACCTGTGATTTACTGGTCGGGATAGTGGTATTTCGCTCGATCAAAGGAGTAGAAACTCCACCTAAAGTTTCGATACCCAATGTCAGCGGAGTGACATCAAGCAGCACGATATCAGAGACGTCACCACCGATCACGCCGGCTTGGATAGCGGCCCCGACAGCTACTACTTCATCAGGATTGACACCTTTATGTGGCTCTTTGCCAAAGAATTTTTTGACTTCTTCTTGGATTTTGGGCATGCGGGTCATACCACCCACCAACACCACTTCTTGGATATCACCGGCTTTGACTCCAGCATCAGTCAGGGCTTTTTGGACTGGACCAAAACTACTTTTGATCAAGTCGTCCACCAACTCCTCAAGCTTGGAGCGAGTCAGTGTCAGCGTCAGATGAAGTGGCTGGCCGTCATCACCTTGGGCGATGAAGGGTTGGTTGATATCACTTTGCAGGGCACTTGATAGCTCGATTTTAGCTTTTTCAGCGGCATCTTTGATGCGTTGCAGAGCTTGAGGATCTTTAGAAAGATCTTTACCTTTGTCTTTCTTAAACTCGGAAATAATCCAGTCGATGATTTTGTTATCAAAGTCATCACCACCCAAGAAAGTGTCACCATTGGTTGATTTGACTTCAAAAACACCTTCGCCGATTTCCAAAATGGAAATGTCAAAGGTACCACCACCAAGGTCATACACTGCGATCACCGAACTACCTTTTTTATCTAAACCATAGGCCAGAGCCGCGGCGGTGGGTTCATTGACGATGCGTTCTACTGTCAAACCAGCGATCTCACCAGCCTGTTTGGTAGCTTGGCGCTGTGAATCATCAAAATAAGCAGGTACCGTGATCACAGCTCGAGTCACTGGTGAGCCGAGATAACTTTCTGCGTCGGCTTTGGCTTTGGCTAGGATCTTGGCTGAAATTTCTTGAGGGGTAAATTTTTTGCCATCAATTTCCACCATAGCCATGCCATCTTTACCCTCTGTAACTGGGTAAGAGACATGCTTGATAGCGGCTTCGACAGCTTTATCGTTTAGTTTGCGCCCCATAAAACGCTTGACTGAGTTGACGGTAGCTTTGGGGTTGAGCACCATCTGACGTTTAGCGACATCACCAACGGTGATATCACTGCCTTTGAAAGAAACTACTGATGGGAAGGTGTTTCTGCCTTCAGCAGTAGGAATAACTTTGGGTGTTCCACCTTCCATCACGGCAACCGCTGAGTTGGTGGTACCTAAATCAATACCGATAATTTTTCCTGTGGCTTTAGTGTCTGCCATATCTCCTCCTTATTTGTAGGTCGCGTTTAGTTTGCTTACTACTTGGTATTACACATTTTTTTTACGTTTTTGGTTATAGAGGGCGTTGATAGCACCTCTTTTGGTTTTGAGTACTTGGTCGACATCAGACATGAGTGTGATGTTGCCTTTTACTACATCTACCATCAAAGATTCTGGGTGGCCATTGGCTTGTAAAATCAATGACTCACTCCGAGCCCAAACTAACTCTCGATCAACCAAATCTAAAAAAGCAGTTGCTACATCTATTTTTGATTTGGTAAGCCTATCAAGCAGAGCCCATCCATATGATTCATTGGCATTTTCCAGTGTCGTTAATGCCAACAAAACTACCAGTTGTGGATATGGCAATTCTTCGATATGGCGCAATATTTCTGTCATATATAACTAATCAACAATTACCCGAGCAGGCTGTAACACTTCACCATGCAGGGTATAGCCTTTTTTGACGCACTTTAAAACTGTTTCTTTCTTGTCTCCAGCTTCGACCGCTTCCATCAGTAAGGGATCAAATCTTTTACCTTCACACTCGATTTCTTCAAGGCCAGCCAACTTGAGCACTTGCCAAAATTGTTGGGTCACCATGTCGAGGCCTTTATCTTGAAGTTGGGCACTAGCTAGTGCTAAATGATCAAGTGGCTGAAGCAATGCAGCCAGCAACTCTCGGTTAGCAAATTTAATGGTTTTTAAACGTTCTTCTTGGGTGCGTTTGACCAAGTTTTGATAATCCGCCAGTGCTCTTCGCTCTCGCTCTTGGACCTGAGCCAACTCCTGAGACAACTCAGTTGTATCTGGCATTGGTGTGGTCGGAACTTTTTTAGTCATAGGTATTTCTAAACTGCTAACTCTTCTACTAAACCTCGTAAATAGCGCAGCATCGGCACAATATACTGGTATTCAAATCGAGTAGACCCGATAACTCCAAGTTGGCATTTTTGACCATTAATAGTGGTACAAACATAGACCACTCCCACTGGCAACAAATTTTGGTTGCCGAGCTCTTGGCCATACACGACTTGGACTTGGTTTTCATTACTACCAAAGTTAAAAATTTCCTCAAGCATCGAAGTTTCTTCGATCAAAGCTAAAACATTTCGAGTCACATTAATATCATAAAATTCTGGCATGTTGAGCAAATTGGCGTATCCGGAAGTATATAGATATTGATTGTCCACCATGGTCAATCCCAAAGCATGCGATCGCTCAGCCAAAACATGGGCGATTTCTCGCAGCAGTGACTCAGTACTGTGTCTCGAGTGCCAAATCTTCTCTTTGGCTGAAACTTCATCTGCCACTGAAAGCTCTTTTTCTTTCATCAGCTCATTGACGTACAGACGCATCGCTAGAGGTGTCGGCAGACGGCCAGCACTGGTATGACCTTTGGACAAATAGCCTTGTTTGGCCAGATAAACCATTTCATTGCGAATAGTAGCCGGAGAAACACCGATGTTGAATTTCTTATCAAGAGTATCAGAACCAACCGGCTCTGCTGTCCGGATAAATTCTTCAATCAAAGCTCGCAAAATATGAATTTGCCTGGCGGTCAAATCAATCATACGTTCACTTTCTAGCAGTAATAACTTATTCCTGCTAGCTCTATTTAGCAATCTTAACCATCTTCTGCTAAGGTGTCAAGATTTGTTTTAATGTGTTATCCTGAATGGAATACTTTTTGCACTTCGACCTATGCCGATGCTTACCCCCTCCCAACGCCGCCGCCGAATCCAAACTTTTCTAGGGGCTGG
The DNA here is from genome assembly GCA_964421945.1 of uncultured Pseudomonadales bacterium. Classification (GTDB taxonomy): domain Bacteria; phylum Patescibacteriota; class Microgenomatia; order UBA1400; family PJMF01; genus BOKX01. The sequence continues at coordinate 3,258 of CAYQZC010000019.1, read as the reverse complement.
GATCATGCTGGCCTTAGTAGTTGCTGTGTTGGTTGGCGTCAGCCAATTGCCGTTAGTTCGCGAATTCTTAAGTCGAGCCAGTGGAGAAAAAGCCAATCTTCGAGTCGACACCCAAGCGGTGATCGGTCCTATGCCCAGACCTTGGCGCTACCTAGCCCAAGGCGGCGAGTCACATGACTGGAGCATGAAAGCATTGATACCCCAAGTCAAATCGCTCAACCCTCAGTATATTCGCCTCGACCATATCTACAGTTTTTATGACATCGTGGGCGGCACGCCAGGTAATTTGACTTTCGATTTCACCAAGCTCGATAAAATTCTCGATGATATCGCAGCTACCGGCGCTAAGCCCTACATCTCACTTTCATACATGCCCCAAGTGATTTCGAAAAGCGACATCTTAGATGAACCACAACGCTGGGATGATTGGTCTCTGGTGATTCAAAAAACCGTGGAACACATTAGTGGTACTCGGGGGACCCGTGATGTGTACTACGAAGTGTGGAACGAACCTGACCTCTTTGGCAAATGGCATTATGGTGGTAAGAAAAATTACCTGACGCTCTATTCCTATGCCGTCAAAGGTGCCAACTCTGCCCGTGGCGTCCAACCATTTAAGATAGGTGGGCCAGGCATAACAGCCCTTTATAAAAATTGGTTTGATGCCTTGGCCAAGTATTCAATCGAAAAGAATGTCCGGATGGATTTCTTTTCCTGGCATCGCTACAACTTAGATATCGATATTTTCAGACAAGATATGAGTGATGCTCGTACCTGGTTATCCTCATACCCACAACTCGAACCCACCGTCGAACTCCATATCACCGAATGGGGACACGACAGCAACGTGCATCCAGGATACGACAGTGGATACGGGGCAGCTCATACGGTAGCTGGTGCGATTGAAATGATAGGCATCGTCGATAAAGCCTTTGTATTTGAAATCCAGGATGGTAAAGATCCCGGCGGCAAAGAATATTGGGGTCGATGGGGATTATTCACTCATCAAGATTTTGGCTCTCGAACCAAACCGAGATATCAAGGTTTACGTCTACTTGATCGGATCGGTAACCAGCGGTTGCAGATCTTAGGCAAAGGGACTTGGGTCAAAGCTACCGCCGCCCGAGATGATCTCGGTAATACCGAAGTGGTCATCAGTAATTATGACTCAAAAGGCCGTAATGCTGAGACAGTACCGCTCAGATTCGACAATATTACGCCAGGAACATTTACTTTAACCAAAGAGTTTTTGGGTGGCCGCAAACAAACAGAACAAGTCGCCACCACAGCTGCCGAGCTACAAACTTTTGTACCGATGACGCCAAATAGTGTGGTCTTTGTAGAATTAGCCCCAGTCGCTGGTGCAACTACCCCTGCTCCATAGTCGTTTCGACTAAATCGCGGATCGACTTTTCAAAGGTTTCGACCGAGTAACGACGAGCATGTTTCCAAATCTGTGACTTTGACCAGGTTTTTGTTTCAGCCTGTTTGATAGCTTTCACCAAATCAGCTGTAGAGAGTTCATCAAAAAAGACACCAGTTTTACCCTCGACAATGGTTTCCTGTGGCCCTCCCGATCGGTGGGCGATGACAGGGATACCGTAACCCATGGCCTCTACGGGAATCATTCCAAAATCCTCATCTTCTACTGGATACAGCAAAGCTTTCGCGCCTTGGTAGAGTTGCTGTAATTCTTGATCAGATACTCCACCCAACACTTCCACAGTTGGCCCAGCCAGCTCTCGCAATCGTTCAAGCAAGGGACCATGGCCAACGACTTTGAGAGGTAGTTGGAGTTTGTTGGCGGCTTCGACAGCCATTTCAGGATGCTTGGCCAGTGCGAGGCGGTTGACGTATAAATAGTACTCACCATATGGCGTAGTCGGTGCTTGATCTGGGATGCCACATGGTGGATAAATGATGTCCGATGGCAACTTATAAAACTTCTTGATTCGCCTGGCAGTTTCATGTGAGTTAGCAATAAAAACATCGACGTTATCTCTAGCGATTTCGACATCGATAATTCTCAAATAGTGATTGATAAGTTCACCGAAAACTCTAATAAATGGGTTTTTCTTCCAGTCACTTTTGGTGGTGTATCCATATAAAGAACGGGCCGGAGTGTGACAATAGCAAAGATGCTTAGCTCCGGGAGGTACCGCTATCGCTTTAGAAAAATAGGCATTCGTCGAAGAAATCACCACATCAATATCATGGAGCTGGAATCGTCGAAAGTATTGTGGAGAAAATATTCTTAAAGGTGAAAAAAGCTTACTGTAAAAAGGAATTTTAGTGAGCCAGCTTTCCCTAATATCCCAACCCTCAAACTTGGAAGCGTGCTGACCCAAAGCTTGTTTGTCAAAAAAAGCTGTGTACACCGGAGCTTCTGGAAATAACTCATGAAGAGCTTCCAGAACTCGCTCAGCACCACCATATTCACGCAAATAATCGTGGGCTAAAGCGATGCGTGGTGGTCGGCGTTGGACAGACATAGTTGATTAAAATAAAGCAGCTTGGACACCCAATTCAAAAGCATCATTTGGTAAAAGTGGGATCAAAGACTCGAATTGAAGTGATTTTAAAAGTTCGGCTGCTTGGGCTTTATCATAGCTGGTGACTTGGCAGGCTTCTAGGTCAAGTGTGATGGGAGTATCCTGATTAATTTTTGCTAGTGATTGTGATAAATAGGCAGAATCTTTACCAGTTTGCAGTTTGTTTAAAATCGACTTAGTCAAAACTGGGTGAGAGGGATGCTCTGGGGTACTTTTGGCTACTTCCTCATACACTCCAGAGAGCGAACCAAAAGCCTGCAATAATTTGACCGCGGTTTTTTCACCGATCCCTGGTACACCTGGAATGTTATCTGAAGCATCACCCATCAAGGCTTTCAAATCCACTATCTGATCTGGGGCCACCCCCATCTTGGCTGTCACGGCCGCAGGGTTATACTCCATATCTGATTGTGTTTTGTTACGGCCAGGTAGCCAGACATGGATCACATCGTCATCTACCAATTGAAAAGCATCGCGATCACCGGTCACCACCAGGCCTTTGACTTCGGGGTATCTCACACGTAAAGCTTTGAGTTGGGCACATAAGGTGCCTATGATGTCATCAGCCTCGTATCCAGGCACTTCAAAAATCGGGATATTGAGCGCTTGCACCACATCTTTGACTAACTGAATCTGAGGTTTCAGATCGTCAGGCATTTCGGCTCGGTGAGCTTTGTAGTTTGCAAAAGCTTCATGGCGAAACGTC
>CAYQZC010000018.1:0-10212 GCA_964421945.1 uncultured Pseudomonadales bacterium | reverse complement strand
ATTTTGATCTACGAAGAAAAGACTGATGTGCTGATTGTCACGCATTTCTAAGATCCCGACGATCCGATCGGCATCCTTTGCCACCAGAGTAAAACAATTGTTTTTTTGGCGATCAGTAAAAGCATCGAGCTCTATGTATTTATAAAACTCGTCACGACCCTGCTGGCTATATGACTTCCCGACTGTGGCATCAAACACTTGGCGAACCAATGCCACTACAGCTGGATAGTCAGTCTCTCGAGCCGGGGTAAAAACTAAGTTGTGGTGATTCATATAGCTATAACTATACCACTTTTTTTGACACGCATAATCTGTATCCTATAATTGATTTTTGCCTGGGAAAATGGTACAATTAGCAGTTCTTTAACCTCTAAAACCCTCAAAACAAAAGGGAGAAAAAACATGTTGCAGGCAGTGATTAACGGCCGCAAAATTTATGGTGACCAGCCAGGTATGCCAGAAAATGTGGACGGGAAGGCCACATTTAGCAACGGGGCATGGATCGACCTTGCCACAGGCGAAACATATCTGCCAGATGGTGGATATCTCTGCTTTGACGAGCCACCGAAAGGTGAAGAAGACGTTTTGGATGATCAAACTTACACGTTTGAGGCTCCAAAGAAACTTATTCTAAACACGGTTTTGGACGGCAATATTGCCATTCATGCCCAGGCCAAAGGCCACAACACCGTCACCGTCAAGGTGTCGGGCATTCGCAGTCAAACCAAGGACGTCCAAGTCACGTTTGAAAACGGCGTCGTGGTGATAGATGGCAGTGCCGTGGTTCTCGGGGCGAAACTTGTTTTTGATGAGATCGCCGCTGGTGATCCCGACGTCCGGATCCTAATGGATACGGTACTCGAAGGCGCTCAGATTACACTGAGTCGCCAGACTGAGATCGTTGATGGCGTCGTGGTGCAAGGAGTCAAGGCTAGCCTTGATCCTCAGATCAAGCTGCTGATCGATATCTACATTCCCAACAGCTTGCCCGTTGAAATGGACGGCTCGTGGGATTCAGTCGAGATCGGTGAGACGAACGTTGTTTGTACTATCAAAACTACCGGGTGCAAACAAATTAACATCGTGAGTGTCAAAACCCTGACTTTGGATTTGCTGGGACCCACCTACATAAATGTCTTTGAAGTGGGTGGAAATCTTTTTTTGACCAACAAGCATGACGAGGCTCATGTAAAAGTTGCGAGCATTAAGGGTAAGCTGAAGATAAACTCTCAGGTTACCCCAGAAGAGATCGAAGAAGACGTTGATGTGGCCAATGTGCATGGTGAGACTACCAAGTCTTAGCCAAAATAGCTGGTCACAGGCGGCAAATAGCAGTCGAGATGATATAATCTCGACTGCTTTTTAATATCCAAATTTTCTATCCTGATTTTCTATTGTCATCAGCTTAAAAAAGGAGAAACTGATGCGACCATACTACCGACCCAAGATAACTGAGGGTCTGATGGAATCAATATTGTATGCCGGTGGTAAGTTAATTCATCACTTGGCTGCAATCGGATTTACCCCGGCTCAGATCGGGCAGCGACTTTCAAATGTACCTGATACCTACAAACACAAACCCGGCATGGTCGAGCAATATGTCAACATGTTACCTGATGAAGTCAGAGTACATGCCATAGCCGAGGTAATGCAAGATGCTGGTAGTTTGGACCTGACGCCGTGTCGCCGCGTGATCATCACCTCTAAAGGCGATGAAACCGGCTTTGAGGTGTCGCGACATATGACTGACGCCCAGATCGACTTCGTGGTGGCCTTTACCTATGGGCCTAGACAGACCTGGGTGGCCGTCCCATTGACGGATCACTCGACTGAAGAGTAATCGCCAGATAAGCAAAAACAAAACTATAAGTAGCCAACTCGAGAGGGTTGGCTCTTTTTTTGGATCAAATATGCCTTGGAATTCTGACCTCGACATGATATAATGTTATAGGTCTATTTTAGACTCAAGTAAGCTCGTTAAAGTGACTAGTTCCTCAGGAGAGTGGAAATTGGTTGATTATGCAAAGATTAAGATCAGAGGCGAGGAAGTCCCTGTCTCAGGCGAAAAATTGGAGCCGATGTTGATTGCCCCGAAGTTTGAGGCATTCTTGAGAAGAATTGACCCGCGCTATGTGGTGCGAGGTCTCCGAGTGATTGAGAACATCGTGCCCCCGAATGGGAAGCTACTTTTCTCTTTTTTGGACGGCAACGTTTCACTGTCATCTATGCCCGGAGTCAAACAGCCGGCGGTTGTAGTAGTTCGTGGTGGTTCGGTGGCAATCTTAGTGGTGATCACTGCAAAGGAAACCGGAGCCAAGTACGGGGTGTTGCTCAAGCAGAGCCGCTTCCCAATTGGAAATCCAGAATTCTCTGAGATCCCTGCCGGGATGCTTGATGATAAAACCAAAAACTTTTCTGGGGTGGCTGCCAAAGAACTTCAGGAAGAGACGGGAATCGTCATTGACGCTTCCCAGTTGATCCCTATCGGAATGGCCTACACTTCTCCCGGTTTGCTCGATGAATTCATTGAGTTCTACGCTGTCGAACTGGGGATGCCATTGGCTGAAATCCAGTCACTTCAAAACCGGTTAACCGGGAATATGGAGGAGGGGGAAAGTATTTGTATGAAAGTTGGCCCACTTTTCGAAGTGGTTGATGAGTGTCTGTCTGACTGCAAGTCAGAAACAGCATTCCTCAAGTATTTGCGTCTTCGGCCACATCTGATGGCTGAGTATTCCCAATACCTTCAGAATCGTCGGCTGATTGTGGTGTCAGGGACATCGAATTAGCTTTACCCAAAAGCAGGTCAGAAATGGCCTGCTTTTTTCATGCTTTATAATACTTTGTTCTTTGATTTCGTTGTGCCATCAATGTTAGCCAAGGAGGCTACCGTGGGGAAACCATTTGATTTTGATTGGTCGGGGATGTTGACTCAACACAATGTTGAGGAAGTTGCGGCCCTACTCCTCCAATTGCTTACGGGGACAGGCTATGTGTTCACAGAAGTAAGTGAATGGCATGAGTTTAAGCCAACAGTGTTACTCCAGCAACTCAGCGACGATGTCGATCAACCTATTAAGGTCGGTCCAGGTCACAGTCGCGGCAGTCGTGCTATACGGCTCTATCAAACAAAGGGTGAAATCATGTTTGAGACCAAACTGCAGTTTGATATGTTTGATCCTGATTATCACAACCCGCACTTTGACTTTAGACGGACTGATCAACTGACGACCCTCACTATATCTCATCGTCGCGATGGGCGTTTACAGTATCGGGTTTTCAGCGTTGTACACTGATCAAAGTGTTTTCAAGGATGTTTCGGCATCCTTGTTTTTTTATTTTATTGTTACTCAAAATGATATAATATTATCTTGTTCGTTAATAGAGTTGTGGCCGTAGAGCCCGAAAAAGGTGCGCTTTTGGTAAGCGAAATCTTCGAAGCTATCATAGGAAGCATTAAGTTCCTATGGATCGGATTTTTGATTTATGTCGGTGTCAAACACATCCTGACCGAGCCAAAATGGTTTCAGGCCTACCGACAGATTCGTTGGAGTCTGTATCTCTGGATTGTGCCGATAGTGGTGGTCATCATTTCAGTGGTAATCGGTTTGTTGGCAATTAATGAGTCGATTTTTGGCTGGAACTGGATCACGCTAGTTGCCGGGCTTTTTGGCAAAGAAGCAGAAGGTGGTAATATCGCCACCGTTGGTTTTGAAATCCCAGGGCTAGGTATCTTCCTTTGTTTGCTGCTCATGGCACAGTTGCCGAGTTTAGCTCGGTTTGAGGAAGAGAAGTTTCGAGAAGGTACCCGAGACTGGAAACATGGCTTTGTGCGTAGTTTCAAGTTTGGGATGATTCACATGCTGGTGGGAGTCCCACTTGCAGGTGGACTAGCATTGGGTATTGGCGGCCTCCTTTTCACCAAAATGTACTTTAAAGGTGGTGTGGATCTGGCTACCCAGACGCACTTCCAGTACAACCTTTTGCTTCTCAGCGTCTTGCTGTTTGCAACGGTGATGATCACTTTTGGTGTGTATTAGATAAACCCTTGAGTTGGTACCTGTTACCGACTTGAGGGTTTTTTTATTTTTTCTGCTATAATCCCGGGCACAAGCCTCTGGGAAGCTGTTTCTCATTCAAACAGTGGAGGATATAAACGTGAACCTTAACATCAACTTCGTTGATAATCTCATTTGGGCAGGACTACTCTTTGTCCTGCTGGCCCTTTTCATCTTCTATGAAGATAGGCAGGGTTCGACTGCTCGTCCATGGCTTTACATCCATCCGGTGACCAAGACCATGTTTGCGATTTTACTTTTGTTTGAAAGCATCATCGGTTTGTTCCAATACCGGTTCATATTGAGTCTGGCTGGCCTGGTATTTGCGCTGATATTTTTACGAGAGTCCAAAGAAAGCTGGGGCCGAGCCAATAATCACTATCGCTACAGTAGGTTTAGTAATGATGAATCAAAGTTCTCAGTTTGGTGGAGGCGTCAACTTTCCAACATCCGTAATCGTGAAAGCCTTCGTCAACAACGTCGCGATGAAAAACTGCTGAGGCAAGAAACCATCCGTGAAAAAGCCAAACTTTTGGCCCAACGTGAACTAAACCAAGATGTGCTCATTCCCGATTCCGAAGAAAGCTAATGAAGCTCTCCCAGAGGCTTTCTTCTTATTTTTCATAATTTGTGCTTGCGGTTTATACCTATATCCAGTAGGCTGTACCATACCTATGACCGCATTTCGATCGATCGTTCGTCTCACCTCACTTAGTTTTCTTTCACTTTTTCTTTTCCTGGTTATACCGACCTCCCAAGCTTTTGCTGCTACCTTTTACGTCTCTCCCACTGGAAATGACAGTGCTGCTGGTACTCAGGCTCAACCATGGAGGACATTATCAAAAGCTGGTGCTACGGCAGTGGCAGGTGATACAGTTCTAGTTACTGAAGGCACCTATAGCGCTGTGAATGGTCAAAATTATGTGCTGAGGCCAGCAAATTCTGGTACCGCTAGCCAACCAATCACTTTCAAATCTGCTACTTCGGTCAGACCGATACTGATGGGTGTCTGTCCTACCATCGTCGATTTATCCGATCGCAATTACATCGTGTTTGATAATTTTGAACTGCGTGATCCTTGTGATCAATGGGGTCGCTGGATGACGTTGGACAACTCAAATTACAACACTATTAATAACACCCGTTTTGTAGTGACTACCACCTCTCGCAATGTGGATTGGACCGGTGTCAATTTTACTAATTCTACCTACAATAAATTGCTCAATTGTCACGTCGATAATTGGGGCATTTTTGGTGATCCTTACAATAATGGTGGTGATGCCATCCAATTAAATGGAGCTAGTCATCACAATCTAATTGAAGGTTGTTTCATCGGTGCCGGTGGACACGCTGGATTGCAGCTTGATGGTGGTGATACTTACTTTAATGTGATCCGAAACAATACTTTTCAGAATCGGTTAGAAAAAGCCTTTGAAACCACACAGCGACGAAGTGGTCGTTTTGAATACAACTTGTTTGAGAGAAACACCTGTATTGATTCACGTTACAATTCTGAGTTTCATGGCGGTATGTGTTTGCACATCAATGCTAATCGAAATATTATTCGTTACAACACGCTCCGTGGGGCACTGGGTTGGGCGATCGACGTCCAGACTTGGGGTTCTGAGACATTGAGTAATGTCAGTAATCATATTTTTCATAATACGATCGTAAATAATGGTATTGATCAAACTGGCTATCATGCTCAATCGACCACTGGTATCGAAGTTACCAATTTTGGTTACACTGGTGCTCCTCACCGAGACCATGTGATCAAAAATAACATTCTTTACGACAACAAACCTCAGACCAATTTTAATCCACCTCGGACCATCCAACTCAGACTCGATTACAGTGGTTTGTCCGGTGCGCCATTCTCGGGTATCCGAGTGGCAGGCAACCTGATGTACTTTGGTAGCACCACGGAACATGTGATCGACGTGGCTGGTTTACCAACTGGTACTGCCGCCTACTATAATCAGACATATCCAAATAATTTTTGGGGAAACATCCAGCAAGCTCCGCTCTTTTTGACCTACAATCAAGGCACAGCCAGTAATCCACTTGATGGTAGTTTTGATCTGCGATTGCAGGCAAATTCCCCTGGTGTGGATCAAGGTGTAGATCTGACCCAAACGACAGCTGCTGGCAGTGGGACTGTGATCACAGTGCAAGATGCCATGTATTTCCACGATGGTTTTAATGGAATCATCGCGCCAGACATGATCATGGTGGGCAATGAAAAAGTCACCGTCAGAAGTATCGACTATGCTACCAATCGGATCACGGTAGATCGCAGCATCACCTGGGCGGCTAATACTCCAGTGAACTTACCTTTTGCCGGTAACAAACCTGATATTGGGGCCTTTGAATCTGGTTCGACGGCACCAACTAGTCCGATCCCTTCACCCTCACCCGTGATTTCACCTCGAGCCAGTGGGATACCATCGCCTTCACCTGATCTTTCTGCCTGCAAAGCCGCAGATATCAATAGTGACGGTACTGTCAATAAGGCTGATCGCTTGGTCTTGGTGACTGATTTCTTTAAGAGGTTGCCGATAAACCCACGTTCAGATATAAATAAGGATGGTATCGTCGATCTGCTAGACTATAGTTTCTTGGCAAAATCCTATCAATTGTCATGTCCAAACTAGATCGGAAGAAATATGACTGATTATATGTCTCAGCCTGTAGCACCTTCGCTTTCGCCTGAAAAGCTTAGTCCGGTTAATCAAAAAAGGCCAACTTTTTCGAAAAGATATCTTCCTTTAGTGTTGTTGTTGGTCATGGGCTTAGGTGCTGTTGGTTTATTGAGTTCTTTGCAGTTGCTTCAAGGCACTGACCAGACTGGCAGGGTCGCCGCGGTTTCGAGCAATGGCACTGCTACTTTGACGCTCCAACCTGCCGCCCAGACATTTAACCCAGGTGAAAAAGCTTCAGTCCAATTGATACTTAATGCTGGGCTCTCGCCTATCGATGGAGTCCAAGTCTTAGCAAATTTAGCAGGACAAGTGCCGACTGACCTAGTGTTTCAGCCATCTGTGCCAGCTGGACTTCAAGGTGTTACCAATGAGGTAGTGTCCAGTGTGACCCAACCACAATTCAAAATGGCAATGGTGACTACTGATCCAAGTACGAGTTTTGTGAATAATAATCAGCCAGTCGTGCTGGGTGTCCTGACTTTTACTGCACCAAGTAGTGGCAACTTTCAAATTTCCTTTGATCCGACATTGACCCGAGTGGTACAACACGAGGCCGCCCAAGATATTCTGAAAATGCCAGCTATTGGTCAATACCAATTTGGTGCGGTGGCCGTGACTCCAACGCCCCGAGCCACACCTATCTCTAGTGCTACTCCGATCTCGAGTGCCATTCCGGTCCCAAGTCCAAGTATCATCGCCTCTCCAAGTCCGATGCCTTCGCCGACGTCGGTGCCTGCCTCTATGGTGGTGCTCCAAGCTACCTGGCGAGAATGGCCTTACCGCTGGAATCAATTGACCATTAAAATTGGTGGGACTATCCGACCGCCAGCCACCATTGAAGTAGTTGGATTCGGCAAATTAAACTACAACAAACGTACCAAAACTTATGGTAAGACTTTCTACACCAACCAAAAACCCACCTCGGTCAATGTCAAAGCTTCCACAGGTGAACAAATGACCGTGCCAGTTGATATCAAAAAATTTGGGCAAAAGTAACAGCGATATTTTTCTTGTTCACGACGAGAATATGTGTGGTGCCTCTGGAGGGAATCGAACCCCCATTGCTGGTTCCGAAGACCAGAGCTTTATCCATTAAGCTACAGAGGCGGAATACTAAGCTATTATATCACCTACCTTGTTACACATAGGAGCTGTCTATACCCGAAGAAAATCCCTTTTATACTATAGTTATGTCAGTCCATTATTATCCACTCATTAACAAAATCATGCAGTCTTTGAATATCAGCAATGAGCTGCAAAAGTCAAACGGCATCCCCACTGAAGCAGCCTTTATTCAACCTTTTATCACTATTGCCCGGGAGCCAGGTAGCGGTGGGGCTCCGGTCGCCAAAGCTGTAGCCGAAAAACTTGGATTTTTGTTTGTGGATGAACAGATCGTAGATGATATTGCTCGATCCACCAAGCAGCGTCGCGAGATAATCCAAGCCGTCGATGAAAAAAGTCGGACCAAAATCGAGGACATGGTCCATGCCATGTTTAATTCTGAGTACATTGACGACGTAAAGTATGTGACAGAGTTAGCGAAAGTGATCTTGACGTATGCCCTCAGAGGCCAAGTGGTCATCTTAGGAAGAGGTGCCAACTTCATGACTCCTTTTGCCAAAGGTTTACATGTAAACATCATTGCTCCCTATGACGTTCGTGTGAAACGAGCCATGGATTTTGAAGGAGTAAAAGAGCGAAAAGCTAAGGAAATTTTGGCGAAAACAGAGGCCGAGCGCAAAATGTTTGTGAAGCAGTATTTGCGCAAAGACCTGGATAAAGCCAACTCGTATGACCTGACAATAAATACGACGTATTTCCAGGTAAATGAAGCCAGAGACATCATTATTGAGGCTTTTTATCGGAAGTTTTCGCGTTCGGTGCGCTATGGTGCTCTTTTTAAATCAGCAGTCAGTAGCCTAAAATAATGATATGTCTTGATAAATATAGGCCTCTTTGATATAATTTCAACCTATGAGTCAAGAAAAACGTGGAATACTTTGGCATTTACTGACACCTGCTGCTGCAAAAGAGCAGGCTCGGTCTGCTGATGCTGCAAAGAGGGCCCGTGGTATGGCAACATTTGCTGCAAGTTATGCAGAACAGCCCAAACGACCAATTACTCGTGAAGTTCCTGATCCAGAGGCTCAATTTTTTAGTTTGATGTACCAGATGCATCAGTATCAAAATATCGAGAAACCCGCCCGTGAATCAACACCACTTCGAACAGAAATCGAAGTCATCGAGCCAGAGAAACCTAAAAAGGTTTATAAGGCCCCGACAAGCAGAAAGCGTTAGCGTACAATACGCTCATGACTGTTGCTGAAGCCTATTCCCACTATCAATTGACTCCAGCTCTCCAAACTCACCAACTCCGAGTCGCCGGTGTGGTCGCGGCATTTCTCGAATTCACCAACTATAGATTTGATGTTAAGTCTATTTTGTCGGCGTGTTTACTGCATGATATGGGGAATATTCTGAAGTTTAATTTGGAACTGTACCCTGAATTGCTGGAGCCAGAAGGTAAAGCATATTGGACTGAGGTCCAGGAAAAATATAAAGCTCGATATGGCAACGATGAACACTTTGCCACCCAGCAGATTATGACTGAGATCGGAGTGACCGATCGTGTCAAAGAATTGGTTAATGCTATTGGTTTTAGCCAAACAAAAGAAAATTTCCTTAGCGGTGATTTAGAAAAAATGTTATGTGAATATGCTGATGACCGAGTGACTCCTTGGAGAGTAGTCAGCCTTGATGAACGGATTGAGGATCTGCGCATGCGCTACAGCGCCCAATATTCAGGTAGAGATCATGAAGAAAAACGTTTAATTTTTGCTGATTTTGCCCGTAAAATCGAGGATCGATTATTTACGCTTACCACTCATCGACCTGATGAAATCACTGAGACTTTAGTCCAATCTTTTGAACCAGATCTTCGGGCTTGGCGTCTCACATAGCCGAGTGGAGCATGTTACAATAACTAGCTGTATCTAGCCGATGTGGCGAAACTGGTAGACGCGCACGCTTCAGGAGCGTGTGGGAGCAATCCCTTGGAGGTTCGAGTCCTCTCATCGGCACTTTTAGAGTGAGGGCTTTCTCATTTCAAAAATATCCTGCTATAATTTACATGTACTATGACCCCCGAATTTTCTGATCCATGGGCTAAAGTTAATGGCTTTGATAGTAAGTATATCTTTGCCTTGATGGCACTGGATTCTTTTTTTACCAGCAATAAGTTGACATTCAATGAAGGCATCGCGGCGATCAATGACTCTCCTGCAGCAGTGGCGGTATTGGCAAACGCTCTTGGTTTTGATACTGCGGCGGATCTGTTTGGACTAATGGATATCGGTCCCAAGTGTAACGATTAGATTTTTCAGCCTCCGCTTCCCAATCTGGGACTGACGATTTATAATAGGACCCTGAAGCCCAGGTGGTGAAATGGT
>CAYQZC010000017.1:0-10414 GCA_964421945.1 uncultured Pseudomonadales bacterium | reverse complement strand
AATCCGGTAGTTCCCGAAACACTTGGTGGGAAACCGCTTGGGTCTGGCGATCCAAAACTAACAGCCGACTGCTGTCTCGTGGTTGGGCCGGTACCTGGGCGATCGAAGCGGCTGGTAAATGGTAATCAAAATCTCGAGGACTCCACATGAGGCATGATTATACCCGATAGAGTACAATACCTGTTCAGCATGTCTCAAAACAGTTTTCAATTCCAGCTTATCAAACAAGTCGGCACCGCTCGAGTCGGTTGGTTTGATACTCCTCATGGCAGGGTGAACACCCCGATTTTTATGCCGGTGGGTACCATCGCTACGGTCAAAGCCCTGGATACCCAAGATATCGCGGCCACCCAAGCTGAGATCATTTTGGCAAACACCTATCATCTGTATTTGCGGCCGGGTATGGAGCGACTCCAGACCATGGGTGGGGTACGTGATTTTATGGGTTGGCAGAAGCCGATGTTGACTGATTCAGGTGGATTTCAGGTTTTTTCTTTAGGCCAAGGACAGAAAAAAGATGGCAGCAGCCAAGTAAAAATCACTGATGAGGGTGTGGCTTTTAAATCACACCTCGACGGTAGTCAACATTTTTTCACCCCCGAAAAAGCCATCGAAATCCAACGCCAGATCGGGGCCGACATCATGATGAACTTTGATGAATGTACACCCGACCAGGCCAGTGAACGCTATGCTAAAGAAGCTTTGGCTCGGACTCATCGCTGGGCTGATGAATGTATCACGTCTTGGGAACAACATAATCGTCTCAGTCATTACGGTCGCTATCAGGCTCTTTTTGGGATCGTCCAAGGGGCTCTGTGGCCAGAATTGCGCCGTGAGTCAGCTGAATTTATGGCCAGTCGACCGTTTGATGGTATCGCTGTGGGTGGAGAAACCATTGGGTATAACATGGCTGGTTCGGCCGAAGTCATGAGTTGGATCGAGCATATTTTGCCCAAAGATAAACCTCGCTACGCCATGGGATTGGGGCTCAACCCCAAAGATTTGGTGGCGGCAGTCAAAATGGGATTCGATATGTTTGACTGTGTGGCGCCGACACGCTTGGCCCGTAATGGGGCGTTATATATTGGTGAGCTTCAAGGTACTGGTGAGGCGATCGAACTGGTGGCTGAAACTCAAAACGGTCGATTGAGTATTGGTAGTGCCAAGTATGCCACCGATTCTCAAGTAATCCAGCCGGGCTGTGATTGTGCTACCTGCCAAGCTGGCTATACGCGGGCCTATCTTCACCATCTCTACAAATGTCAGGAATTGACCTATTACCGTTTAGCATCTATTCACAATGTGCGATTTATGGTTAGACTAAGTCAGACCATTCGCCAGCGATTGCTGGCTAGTTAATGTGGTGAAACAATAACCGAAAAACTTTCGATATGTCACGACGTGCGCTGGCCCGGCGAACTGGAGGGGCACATTATGATTACGCTGCTCGTCAGCGATCTCGATCTTCAGCGCCCAAAATCAAACGAACTCAGCCTAAATCACGAATCCATAAGAAAAAAAACACTGTTTCCGGTACACCAGTTTGGCTAAAAATTGCTACCGTCTTATTGCTGGCATCATTACTGCTGGGGGGTATAGTTTGGTATCTTTCTCCCATATTTTTGAGTCTCAAATCAAGTCAACAAATAGTGTTCTTATCTCCACAAAAAGATGGAGTAAATAATCAAATAGCTTACGCAATATTTAGCCCGGAACAACAAAAAATTACCATTTGGCAGGTGCCAGCTAGCGCGCCAGTACCAGTTTTGGGTGGCTATGGAAATTATCCTCTCGCAGCTATTAATCGACTTTTGGCAATCGATGGGAAAGAGCACGTTTTCCGTCGGGCGGCGATGTCCCAATCACTGGGAGTGGTGGCCAATGATGTTGTGGAAGCTCCGGTTTTTCCAACCCAATTTCAAACCAAAGATGACATCACTAAATGGTGGTGGGAAAGCATGACCAAACAACCGATGTCAGCTCGGATGTGGCTGCGATGGTATTGGTTTGCCAAAAATGTCCCAATCAATAATATCTCGATCAAAACCCTCAACTCCATTGATGAACTGAGGCAAACTGTAAGTACTTTGCCTGATTGGTCAGATGATGGGTGCTCGGTGGCGATCGTCAATAGTACCGCTCAGGCAGGGTTGGCTAGTCAATTTAGTCGAGCCTTGGAAACCAGCCAACTCCGGGTGATCAGAGTCACAGACACCAACCAACCTCAGGAAAAAACCACAATTATCATGGCTGAATCAAATGAAGCTTGCCAGCGTGCTCAAGCCAGTCTGGAATCAATCACTCCGGTGTCAGTCATTATCGAAAACAACCTTCAAAAGGCCAATCAATATCGGGCTGATGTGGTGTTGGTGTTGGGCACTGATGCCCAAAAGGCAGCCCAAGGAACTTAGTTCTCAGGCTCGGCTTCGCGGTCGACCACGTCATAGGATTTTTCTTCATCCAGATCAGTGTCGGTCATTTGCACGGGGATATTATCTTCGAACAAGAAATCTTGATCCACGTCATTGATGGCGGCCAAGTTTGACTTGACGATAGGGAAAGAATGGACATCTTGATTTTTCTCAGCACGGAAGACTTCGCGAATATAGACGCTACAGTTATTACCAGAGGTAGTGTAGATGTAGCACTCGTATTGGTTGCCGGTGCTGAGTAATTTAGTCAGACGGAAAGAAACATCTTCCGGCAGAGCTCCGATATAGGTTTTACCGCTCTCAACGGAGACATATCGGCTTTTTGGTTTCAATTCGCATGATTGTCCCACTGCAAGTAAATCTAAGACGTTTTTGCCGGCTAATCGATGTAATTCAACGATTTTTGTTTTGCCTGGTTCCTCGATGAAATAAACGTGATTAAAAGTCGGTGAAGTGGGAGTTTGATTGCTTTTCAAACGGGCCAAATGTTTTTTGGCAATGGTATTTGATTTATCGACTTGGAGTACCTTTTGGAAGGCAGATTTGGCTTTGGTAGCTTGGTTGAGTTGCAGATAGGCGACTCCCAAACGGTTGAGGGCTCCGACGTCAGCGTCATTGAGCTCGACCAATTCAGTATTAATTTTGACGGCTAAATCCCAATCTTGTTCTTTAGCGGCACTGATTGCTTGTTGTTGAAGGTTGTGGAATGTGTTCATAGTCAAATTGATATGCAAGGATACGTGGCCAGTTCTTGAATGTCAATGTGCGGTATAATGCCATATATGTCAGGACATAGCAAATGGAATAATATCAAGAATCGCAAGGGAGCCATGGATTCGGCTCGATCAAAAGTCTTTAGTCAGCTATCCAAAAATATCAGGATGGCGGTCAAAGAAGGAAAATCCGGTGATCCGCGTTTTAATCCGACTTTACGTCTTTTGATGGACAAAGCACGATCAGCCAACATGACCAAAGAGAAAATTCAGAAAGCTATCGATTCTGGTCTTGGTAAACGTGATGGCAAGGATATCCATGAGATCACCTATGAAGGATATGCCCATGGTGGAGTTGGTTTGTTGATCGTGGCCATGACTGATAATCCCCAACGAACTAGTGCTGAGCTCCGGTCTATTTTATCCAAATCTGGAGGTAGTCTTGGTAGTCCCGGCTCAGTGCAATTCCTGTTTCATCGAAGCGATGACGGCGAATACCTGCCTCAGATGCCTTTTGAGGTGACTGATCCTTCGGCTATCGAAAGTCTGAATGACTTGTTGGATCAATTAAGAGACAATGAAGATGTCGAAGATGTTTTTGCGGCCGCTACTTGGGCTGGCAAAGATGAATAGAGAAACCACTTAAAAATATATGCGTCGCCGTGAAAAGTTTGTCATAGCAGCCATTTTACTCAGCTTAGGTATCCTGAGTATGCAGTACGTGTCACTCGAATGGCGCTATTTAGCAGTCGGTATTTTGACGCTGATTTCTTTTTTCGTTTCTGGTTGGGCCCTGTCTGATGATCTCCAAAAACATGAATGGTTGACCATCGTGCCATTTCCGGCTTTGTACACCATGGCCGTAGGCTTATTTTACTTTTTGTTGCCAGCCCACTTATTGAGTAAATTCGCGATATTAGCTTTATTCTCGGTGGGAATGTATGGTCTTTATCTGACCTCAAATATTTTTTCTGTGGCCAAAGGCAGGACGATCCAGCTCTTACACGCAGCCCACGCTATTGGTTTGCTTTTTACTTTATTGACTTCGTTATTGTTTACCAACACGTTGTTTTCATTGCGCCTACCTTTTTGGGTGAATGGCTTGGGGATCGGGTTAGTCCATTTTCCGCTAATTTTGATGTCCTTATGGTCGGTCCAACTTGATAAAAAAATCACCAAAACAGTGGTTGGACTTTGCTCACTCTTGACTTTGATCTTGGTTGAAGTGGGGATAGTGATTTCGTTTTATCCATTGTCAGTCTGGAATCAAGCACTCTTCATCATGGCGCTGTGCTATATCGGCTTGGGTGTTTTCCACAACTATCTCAAAGGGCGATTATTCGCCAACACCTTGACAGAGTACTCACTTGTAGCCGGTTTTGTGGCTTTGATTTTCTTCTTACTTTTCCCTGGTAAATAGCAAAAAAGCTTGATAAATCAATTTTTTATATCTCATGCAAGGGCAGAGGAGAGGTATGATATTTGGCTGGTGGCTTGCCGCACCAGGTATAGACATCTGGGATGCCATTGGTAATGGGTCGTGAGCATAGCCAGGCGGTCTCGAGTGAAATACAAATTGGGTAAGAAACAAAATGAAATTAAAAATGAGGGAAACCCGGGCCACAGCGGGTAAAGAGAAAATCGGAATGAAAACAGGGAAGTCGGGTAGAAAAAAAGACTACCAGGCAGGAACAGGGAAGAGTGATATAGTTTGATGCAGTATATCAAACTATATCAAGTCCTATAACAGAATGTGGAAAACTCGTGAAAACTATAGGACATATTTGTGGATGTACCAGGCTAAATTCTGATTAGAATCATGGTTTCACATTGACGACATACGTGTGTGCCAAACCGAGCATCAAGGCCAATTTAAGGTTGCCTCCTCTGGAGTAGAGCGATGAAAAGAAAACCCGAATGCCTTTTGCGGGAATAATTCCTGTCAGATCAAGTTTTTTCGAGAGTACCGAGAGAGGTGTTTTTGAGGCACTAATCACCAGGAAGAATAGAACCAGATAAAAGAATAGAGTTGGAGGGAAAAGTACCACTCTATTTTTTTCTTAGCTGCCAAAAATAATGTGGTCCACTCTACGGGGCGAGTGGCAAAATCCAGATTAGAGCTATGTCGCACAATATTACTTTTACGACATTAGCTTAGTTTTGGCCGAGGTAGGTTGGTTTGGTGGTCCTGATTTTTGCCGGTTTATTTTGTGGCTTTATTTAATTTATTCCCTTATTTTCATTTATATCTGGCGATCGATCCCCTCTGTATCTGGTACCATATTTTGCAGCTCTTTGATTTTGGCTGTTTTTAAGGCTTTTTAGCCTGGTACCAGGCGGGATTTTGACTCTCTCCGTGGGGTAGCTTAACCGTGTTACCGAGGCAGCGGTTTTGAGGCTAAATTTGAGACGACCAATTGGTCATCTTTAAAATAAAAAGCCGATTTTGGGGCTGTAGGGACGATGATTTTTCAGGTCAGTTATTAATAGCTTGATACATCAATTAAAGGTCATTTCATAATTTTTGTATGGCAGTGATTTTACGAGGTTTTGTGATTGTTTGATGGTTGGTAACCGGCTGATAGTTGGAAGATTAAATCTTCAGAGTTTTTTCTTTGGATGTGTAGTAAACATTCAATGAATGTCATTTGATCATCGACAAACATTACTAAAATGCGCTTAAATATAGGTAGAGCTTTTGAAAGTTCGAGCGAATTTCTTGCCCACATTCGTTTAACAACGATAGTATTTCTTTTTTGTTCAAAAAAAGCATTCCAAAGTTAGGTGCATCCGCCTTGGTGTAGAAAATGTATCACTTGTACACACCTCCTACTGATTACCAGTGTCTAAAATAGATTGATTGATCAATCCCCATCTCAAGAAGCCAATCTTAGCAGAATATCAATACCTCTGCTAAAATCTTATAGTGTTTGGCTACCCTCCCCTGCTGCCAAGTAGGGAAGGGCAAAAAAGAATTTTCTATATCACACTACTCTCCCCTCGTGCTACTATGAAGGTATGGCTGTTTCGACAATCCCAGATGTAGCATTAGTTACCTTTCTCGAGCATCTCGAGGTCGAGCGAAATGTGAGTCGGTTGACGATCCGTAACTACGGGCATTACTTGAGGCGTTTCAGCGATTGGTTCAAGCAAGAGGGCCATGCTGATCTCAAAGAACTTGATACTGATTTAGTGCGACAATACCGTGTTTATTTGGCACGATATGTTGACGAAAAAGGTAGAACTCTTTCTAAGCGAACCCAGAGTTATTACGTGATTGCGCTCAGGTCTTGGCTCAAGTGGCTGACCAAGCAAGATGCTCCAGTAGTGAACCCGACCAAAATCGACCTTCCCAAAGCCGAGTCACATGCCATGAAGTTTTTGTCGGTTGAACAAGTAGAACGATTACTAGCTCAGCCGAATCTATCAAGCAAAACTGGACTTCGTGACAAAGCTCTTTTAGAGGTTTTATTTTCGACAGGCTTGCGGGTCAGCGAGTTGGTGGCCCTTAATCGTGACCAGGTGGACACCTCTCGCCGTGAGTTTGGAGTCATCGGAAAAGGTCGGCGACCAAGAGTTGTTTTTTTGAGTGACCGGGCTGCTGATTGGGTTAATCGTTGGTTGAATAGTCGTGAGGATAACTGGAGACCAATCTTTGTGCGGCTCAGTCGCAATAAACCTGACTTATTATCAGACGGTGAGGACATGAGATTGACTTCTCGTAGTGTCCAACGGACTGTCGATGCCTATTGTCGTAAAGCTCGCTTGCCTGTCAAAATCAGCCCACATGGGATTCGCCACAGCTTTGCTACTGATTTACTGTCAAATGGGGCTGGTCTCCGAGATGTCCAAGAAATGCTTGGCCACAAGAGCATTGCTACCACCCAAATTTATACCCACGTCACCCGACCTCAGCTGCGTAAAATCCATGGTGAGTACCACAGCAAACTGTAATTTATTGTTAAGCAATGGTGATAAAGGTATCAAAAATCATGTTAGCAGCTGACAAACACCCCTGCTAAAGAGCTCTACTTAGAAAAAAGATTGATATATGATTCCTAAATGCCTTTTTAAAAGCATCCGTTTTTCTATTTCAATGAGCATCAATATGTATGGCATAGAGACTAAGTGTATCAGCGCTTGCTCCATGCAAGGAGTCAGTGGCGCAGTCCCTAGACTGTGTGTTAAAATACCAGTCTTGTAGGGCCGATAGCTCAGTTGGCTAGAGCGCCTGCATGGCATGCAGGAGGCCAGGGGTTCGAGTCCCCTTCGGTCCACTTCCCTACTTTCGGCGTTCAAAACGCGCAAAAAAAGACCCTGGTCAGATAGACCAGGGTTAAAAGTGTTAGTCAGCAACTCACTCTTGTGACGATTTAAAGCGAAGTCTCTTGGCCAGATCTCGCCCGATCTCAAAGATTACGATTGCAAATCCAAAGTTTGTCGCCTGAAGAAAGGTGACACTATCGCCGTTTTGGACTGTCTCGAGTGCATTCACAAAACTCGGCAACCCAATCACAAGACTCATACCAAGGAAAAAGACTGCTCCGGCTATGAGGAGGAGATGCCCGAGGAAATCGAAGATACCATCGATGATTTTTACCCACAGTGGTCGATCTTCATCCCGGACGTAGGCAGTCATGGTGTTCTTATTACTCATGGTGAATTCCTTTCACTATTAGAGTTTGAGCTGACTTTTAAACGAGCCTCCAGATTGTATGCTATTTTTTTCGAGAAAAAAGCCCAAAAAAAACCCACTCGCGTGATGCGGTGGGTTTTGGTTTACTCACGGTTCCAATTACTCCAGAAAACCGTGATGCTAAAAGCCGTTATTCTGATAGCGGAGTACACCAAAATCAATGGTATACTCCAACTCCCAAAGAGGATGGAGATGAAAATTAAGGGTGAAAAAAATTTCACAACCTCTTTCACCTCCTTTTTGTTTAAGTTTGAGCTGGTGCCAAGCACCAGCCATACAATTCCAAACCAGATGGCGCTTAGATACAGCGACACCTCCAGAGCCGGGAAATCGAACATTTGTTCGACGCCCATTAGTTCGAAAAGCATGGAAATCCTCCAATTCGTTAACGAGCATCCCTTATAATAACATATTATAGGACATATGTCAATCAAGATAGCTACTTTTTCTCGAGAAAAAGTACAAAAAAAGCCACCACGCAAAATGCGGGTGGCTAGATAGTTGCGGAAAGGATCAGACTTGTGTCTCGGTCGTTTCCGCCAAAGAAGGAGCAGCTGTTTCAGCTGCGGTGGTGGTTTTGACAATGGGTTCAGGTGCAATCTCAGGTGTTGCTGAGACCTGACCAACTGGTGGAACAGTAGCTGGTAACGGCGGTTTCGAAAAGGCCACTTTGATACCGGGCAGTGCTTCTTTGAGAAGCAAAAACACTACTACCGCGATAAAACCGACCGCAACTAGGACAATTAAAATGTACCCTAGTGCGAACGATACAAAGGCCAATGGCCCTAAAAACAAGCCGACATCCTTTAGCTCTTGGCGCATTTTTTGACGCTGCTGATCAAGATCTAAATCTTTGATTTGCCGCGTGCGCGCCGCTAAAAGGACTAAGCCGATCACCCCACAAGTGATCAAAAATGCGATACCCCAGAAGAGGTTTTCCGCAGGGCTGATCGCCCCAACATCTAACCCAAGTGCCCATGGAATCATGGGTTTTCCTCCTTTTAATTTTGTAAACGAACGGTCAAATTATATCACAATATCATAAATTATGGGATTTACTAAAACTGGGCTTGTTTTATAACCTGAGTCACCAACTCGAGTGCTCTTTTTTGTGAGAATTTGGCTTTGACTAATTTTTGGCCGTTTTTGCCTATCAAGGTCCGTGTTGAGCTAGATAAGGACAAAACTTGAGAGATCATTTTAGCTAAATCATCACTGTCATGGGGAGCAAAATACCAGCCGACACTTCCCTCTTTTTGGTCGGCCATAATTTCAAGTTGGGGCCCAAATCGGCTGGTGATGGTAGGTACAGCTAAATTCATAGCTTCGATCGAGGTCATGCCGAAACCATCCAAATCCCAAGCTCTAGTAAATACAAAAAGTTGACTGGCGGCGACTATGGCGCGCTTTTCTTCTTCTGAGACAAAACCAGTGAAGGTGACGATAGCTGACAAGCCAAGTTTGACTGCCATATTTTCATAGGCATCTCGCTCGGGGCCATCTCCGATCACCACCAGTGACGGCACCGTAGTATCTGGTTTCTCAGATATTTTGGATAAAGCTTGCAGTAGCAGTTCTAGTTCATTTTCCTGAGCCAATCTGCCCACCCACGAAATCACTGGTTGGTGCACCTGATGTTTGAACAGCCAAGCCTTACCTTTTTTTTGCCAATCAGAGAGCTCAAAATTGGTAACGGCTTCTAACCCCGGATAAATCAGTGTCATATGCTCAGCAGCGAGCAAGCCGGTTTTGATCATACTTTTTTTGGTCCAGTCAGAAGTGGTAACGATCTGATGAGGGGTGTGACGCACTGATCGGTGGAGGGCTTTGGGGAAGCCAAAATTGCGTCGGAAAAGTGGCTCCAAGGGTCCAATTTCGATCCAAACCAGATAGCAACTCAATTGCCGAGCTATGGGTGAAAATAACAACCGGTCCGTCCAACCTGGCCAGTAACAAATCACTTGGCCATAGTGCTGACGTAGCCGGTGCAGGGTTTTCCAACACCACCAAAGTGCCGCAGGAGAGGCTAGGAAAAATTTGATTAACCCTTTCCAGTTACCGATTGCGTCGAGGCGATAAGGAGCATCGATCACAGCGGCTTCATCTAGACCCGCTTGATGAAAAGCTTGAAGGTACATGGTTTTGACTTGGGGGTGGTTGGTGGCGACTGCGATCGGATGACCTATTTTTGCCAAATGCAGCAGCTGATCCAACAAGTAGTGCTCGGCTCCCCCGACGGCTGGCGTATCCAACAATGAAAAAATGAGAGGTTTGAGCGTGTCGGCCATGGCACTAATGTACCACATGGCGCCTGATATAATATTGGTATCTTTCTCGCCAATTTACACGGAGGTGTGAAGTGCGTATGAACAGTTCGTTCACAAGCCCTGATGGTGCACTATTTGTAGTTCATCAAATCATTCACAATGAAGACGATCCATCTGAGCAGTTATGTTTGTCACTGCACACCCAAGATGGCAACCAGTCTTACCTGAACCTTTGGCATTGTCGAAACGATGTCTGGCTCAGATTGATTGATGAAGAATTTTTGGATGAAGTGCCCAATCTTGGTT
>CAYQZC010000016.1:0-10497 GCA_964421945.1 uncultured Pseudomonadales bacterium | reverse complement strand
ATAGTTATCCCGGCGCCAATCATAATCTCCAGCCCGGCTGGGAAACCGTGGTCCAGCGTGACATCGCATTTTTTGATAAGTATCTCAAGAATTGATGTGGAGAAATTAAGCAGCTACTAGCTTATACCCACGGGAAACTACCGTCACGATCTGATAGGGAAAATGTGTGGTGCCTAGTTTACTGCGCAGCCGAGCCACCAGCCGATCCAGCGCCCAATCAGAAACTCCCATTTCCACTTGGTCTGGCCAAACGACTTCAATTATCACATCGCGCTCGACGACTTCGCCAAGGCGTGACTGCAACAACTCAAACAAAGCTAACTCTTTCTTAGTAAGTTCTCGGGCAGTCGTGGTTTGGGTAAAAGATGCCTGGACTGATTCGAAAACTTGTTCAAATAAGGGACTAAAAAACTTAGCTTTGGCGGTGATGATCCCAGTCTCCGTCAGATACTCCGGCAAAGGTAATTTCTTTTTTCCCTGTGTCCACTGCCAAAGCGCTTGACGCTCACCCACGGTCAAACTGCTAATGATTTCTTCTGAGGCCAATCTGAGCTCATCATCGTTTTCCAGCATGGCCTTAAGTTCGGTGGAGGATGAAAAAATTTGGCCGGCATCTTTTAGTTTCAGCAAACTCAGGTGGAGATATTGTGCATGACCACCGCTCAGCTCGACGACTGTTTCCTGCGCCCAATCAGGCAAATGGAGCTCATAGCGATCACTAAAAGTCTTGAGCATACTATAGAGATCCGACTCATGTGCCGGCTTGACGTACATGTCTCGAACAAACACAGCCGTGGCAGTCGGTGTAAACACCGTCGGAGCCAACTCCGAGAGGGGTCGATAACTAGTGAAAATATATGACATGTTGGTGCCACCACTGTCTTTGACAGCCTGCAGATTGGCAAATAGCTCCGGCGTCAGATTATCCCGCAACCGGTCAAATCTCATCAAAACTAGGATCGTGGAGTAGCCAGCCTGGGCTATCAATCGAAGCAATTTCTGGACACAGTCGAGCGTAAAAAATGCGTCGTTGAGCTGGATGCTTTCGGCGAAAAGCCGCTCGGCTTGTTTGATCAATGCTGGATCGACTTGATTTGTTTCCAGACTGTCGACGATCCGCTTTAACGTCACTCGCCAGAGTGCTTGGGCTGATAACTCCACCAAATTGTTAAGATCGACATGCACCCAAAGCAATGGACCATTCTTGATATAGGTCTCAGCGATGCCAGGATGATGTTGGAAAAAACGCAAAAAATTACTGATTCCCACTCGTTTCATACCGAGCAGTACCACCGAGTGGTGATGGCGAAGATGGTCACCGAGCTTGCGGGCCGATTCTGACCTGAAAGTGATAGGATAGCTGGCTTCACTGATTGTTAGCATCTTGAGGTTAAGATTGTAAGGCCGACTCCACGGCAACACAAGTTTGGCCTGTCAGGGCTGTGTCAGGTCTATACTTTTTAGCTATCAAGCAAAGCTTTTTCTGTAGTCTCGGCCAATAAAGATCCTCGGCGATAACCTTCGATCTTCTCGAGCTTGCGCTCCATTTGCCGTACCCGAGTCCCACTGATGTCTTCATAATCAGCTTGGAGGGTTTGGATTGATTTTCCATATTTTGCGAATTTATCTTTAAATTTCTGCCATTCACCCACAAACTCATCGACATAGCCGATGACTTCTTTGAGTTTGTCGCCGATCATGAAGTTGCGATAACTTTCCATCACTGTCCGGGCCACTATCAAAAAAGTAAAAGGCGATACGATCATCACTCGCTTTGACATTGCCTCATCCACCAGATCTGGAAATTTTTGGTTTATAAATGAAAACACCATTTCATTGGGTACAAATAAAATCGCATAATCAAGAGTCTGTTGGGCGGGATCAATATAGCCAGCCACTTTGGAGATTTTGATTTTTAAATCGCTTGCAAATTGTTTGAGGTGAGTCTCTTTTTCAGCTTTGGTCTCAGCATTTGCCATTTTTTGAATTGCCGCGTAAGGGAATTTGACATCCACCGGTACATTGCGATGATTGGGCAACAATAAGGTAATGTCAGGTCGCAAAGTACTTGATTGCTGTTTGGATTGGCGTAAATAATGCACCCCTTCCATCAATCCATTAGCTTGCATCAAATCCTCGATAATGCGCTCTCCCCACTCACCTCGTTGTTGATTATTTGATAACACACTTGCCAGTTGTCGAGTCGAGACTGATAGCTCTTCGGTAAGTTTGCGATGCTCACTGATTTGCCCTACCAGCTCAGTAAACTTGCGGGTCCGATCTTGTTCTAAAGTCCGGATTTCGTCCTGGCGACCTTTGAGGTCTTCTTGCAGCTCTTTGACGATTTTTTCTAGCATTTTTTGTTTATTATCGAGATCGATCCTGATAGCATCTTTTTCACTGCCCAGGATTTGTTTGCTCTGCTCGGCAATTTTTTGAGCACTCATCCCAAATGCTTGATTGACGATAGCTTCCATCTGTCCCCCATTTTGCATTTTGGCAAAAAGTTGAGTGATCAGGATATACAGCCCTACAAACCCTAAAATCAGAGTAATAAGTATGGCAAAAATGGCGAGAACGGTGAATGTCATATCGTTTCCCAGTATACTGGATAGGTATGGAAAAAGCTCGCTCACGATTACGCGCTGACTTTCACCAGGAAAACCCAAAACCTGAGGTGTCTGAGACCTCGGAGACAGTTTTGCCTGGACCTCATCGCACACTGAGGACCTCTAAGCCAACCCCAACTTTCTCACGCTGGTGGGGGCTGATTTTAGCCATCCCTGGCCTGATCGCCACTATCTGGGTTTTTACGACTATTCAGCCAGATTCGATTCGAAATTTTCCCCTGCCATTTAGTTATGGTCCTTTGACTTTAGCTTGGATTCTCGGCTGGTGGCCACTCTGGTGGAGCCTCACCGGACGAAAACGCTGGGCCACATGGCTGACTCTCATCATTACCTCACTCCTATTACTAGCTCTCCAGCAAGTGGTCATCGATATCTGGGTGATGGCTGGCTTGATCGGACTGGTGGCCTGCCTAGAATTGAGTTGGCGCCTCTCACATCGAAAAAACCAGGTATAATTGTAGGGTGTCAAAACCTACCTATTTCATCAGTACTGCCATCCCTTATATCAACGCCAAGCCTCATCTGGGTCATATCTTAGAGTGGTTTCAGGCTGATGCGATGGTGCGCTACCAGCGATTGATCGATAAAGAATGTGTTTTCGTATCTGGCTCAGATGAAAATAGTCTCAAAAATGTCAGAGCCGCCGAAAAAGCTGGCATCGACACTCAAAAATGGCTGGATGACTATGCCGCCCAGTTCGAAGCTGCCTATGAGCATTTTGGCATCAAACTTGATTCGTTCCGCCGCAGTAGTGACAAGACATTTCACTGGCCAGGTGTACAAGAACTCTGGGAACGTTGTACACAGGCAGGCGCACTCTACAAAAAACGCTATCAAGGTCTGTATTGTGTGGGTTGTGAAGCATTTTATACTCCAGATGAACTGGTTGACGGTAACTGCCCTGAGCATTTAGTACCACCTGAAGTAGTCGAAGAAGAAAACTATTTTTTCAAATTATCTGATTACCAAAAACAAATCGAATCCTTGATCACTTCTGACAAACTCAAGATCGTCTCCGAACAGTATCGCCAAGAAATGCTGAGCTTTGTCCAGCACGGCCTCCAAGATTTCAGCGTTTCCCGTTCTCAAGAACGAGCTAGAGGTGTCGGAGTACCAGTGCCCAATGATGAAAGCCAAGTCATGTACGTTTGGTTTGATGCCTTAGCGGTTTACATTACCTCTATCGGCTGGAATTTTGATGCTGAGCATTGGCAAAAATTCTGGAATGAAACTGGTGAAAAAGTCCATGTCATCGGTAAAGGCATCAACCGTTTCCACTCGGTGTACTGGATCGGTATGCTGTTGGCCGCTGGTTTGCCTTTGCCCACCACCATCGCCGTCCACGGCTACATCACCGCCAATGGCCAAAAGATGAGTAAAAGTCTTGGCAATGTCATCGATCCATTCGCGCTTGTCGATACCTATGGCCTTGAACCCGTCCGCTACTATCTGCTCAAAGAAATCCCCACCCATAATGACGGTGACTTTAACTATGCTAAATTCCGAGAAATCTACACTGCAGATCTAGCAAATGGGATCGGAAATCTGTGTTCTCGGGTGGCAAAACTTGCTGAAAAATCCGGCGGCACCTGGACCACTTCACCCGATATCGAGCTGGCACCAGCATTTAAGACCTTGATGGATCTTTGGGAAATTGATAAGGCTTTCAAATGGATAATTGAACAAGTAAGTCTGACTGATCAATTTTTAAGTGAACAAAAACCTTGGCTCCAAACTGGCGCCGAGCAACTTGCCACCCTCCAGGCTGCCATCGACAAAATCCGCATCATTGCCGTCCATCTACAACCTTTCCTGCCAGAAACAGCTGATCGGATCAAAAATCATTTTGCTGATCAAAAAATCACTGCGTTGTCACCTTTATTCCCTCGATTGCCTCAGGAGTAATATGGCATTATTCGACACTCATTGTCATTACAACCTCGAGCCACTTTGGCCAGACTGGCGAAGTCATTGGCAAGCTGCTCAAACCAAAGGCATCCACCATTCAGTCGTCATCGGGACCAGTGTCAGCGCCAGCCAACGAGCCATCGAAATCGCTAGTGATGAGCCTGAGCTGTGGGCCGCTGTTGGCATTCACCCAGAGGTCTACCAATCCCTTATCGAAGATCCTGAAAGTGTTTCGGCTGATGATCACGATTTCACTGTCCTGACCCAGCTAGCCACGGCCCCGAAAGTGGTAGCCATAGGTGAGTGCGGACTTGATTACTTCCGCTTACCTGATGATGAAGGGATGGCTATGACCATCAAAGCCCGCCAGCAAGCTGGATTTATCCAGCATATTAAGTTAGCTGACCAACTCGAGTTACCAATGGTAATCCATGTCCGTGACACAGGTGATTCAGCCTACTGGCAAGTGTTGCGCTTGCTCAAAGAGCATAAGCACAGTGAAGTACCTTTTGTTTTGCACTGTATTTCTGGCCCGCTTGACTATGTCAAAGCTGCTCTCGAAATGGGTGCCTACATCGGGGTAGCTGGCAATGTCACCTATAAAAATGCCGATCACATCCGATCACTAGTGAAAACTACTCCTGCAGACCGATTATTACTCGAGACAGACGCTCCTTTTTTGCCACCAGTTCCTCATCGTGGAAAGCCATGTGAACCCTGGATGGTGTCACTCACCGCTGAGTTTTTACATCAAGAACTGGGGATCGACCCCACCCAATTGACTGAGAATGCAAAGAAAGTATTTAGTTCTTAGGTTACAATGGAGTGACCATGCTTCGCCGTTTAGTTCGTCGCCACCCTATCCGCACTCGTCGTGCTCTTGAGATTTTACCAGGCTTTGTGTCTTGGTCTTTGATCTTGTTTCCCGTCTGGGGATCGATAATTTTCCCAGTCGCCGTAGCCTATTATGTGATTGCTTTCACTGTCTATTGGCTGTATCGATCAGCTACGTTAGCTGTTTTGTCGGTGATCGCCCACTATAAAATCCGGGCCAGTAGCCATTTTGACTGGCTGGCTGACCTCAAGAAAAACTTTCCTTCCCGCTGGAATGAACTTCATCACATTATCATTGTCCCTACCTATCAAGAACCCATCACCACACTCCAAAGAACACTCGACGCATTAAGTAAACAAACCTATCCCCTCAAAAACCTCCACATCATGTTGTCATTTGAAGAACGTGAGGGTGAAGCAGCTGAAATCAAATCGGCCCAACTCAAAAAAGAATATGCTCACATTTTTGGAAATTTGTGGACCACTTACCATCCAGACATCAAAGGTGAAGTCAAAGGTAAATCTTCAAATACCAGCTGGGGGGCTAAACACGCCAAACAGCTCTTAGTCGATAAAGCCGGAATCCCCATCGAATCAGTCACCATCACTAGTGAAGATGCCGACGCTTTATTCCATCACAGTTATTTTGCCGCCTTGAGTTTTAGTTTTTTGAGTGAGAAGAAACCTTTTAATCGTATCTGGCAAGGTGCCATCGTGTTTTATAACAACATCTGGCGAGTCCCAGCCCCAGTGCGAGTGTTGGCCTCAGTTTTTTCAGTCACCCAGATGTACATCTTGATGCGAAAAGATCGCTTGGTAAATTTTTCGACCTACTCTACCTCTCTCAAACATGTTGATGAGATCGGTTACTGGGACACTGATGTGATTCCTGAAGATTATCGATTGTTCTTCAAGTCATATTTTGCCAAAAAAGGTGACTTTGAAGTCGAACCTATTTTCTTACCGATTTATGCCGATGCTGCCGAGTCACCCACCTGGAAAGCCACCCTCCAAAATCAATACCAACAACTGCAACGCTGGGCATGGGGTGTCAGCGATGATGCTTACATCATCAGGGAATATATTTTGGCTGATAAAATCCCATTTTGGGATAAAACAATCAGGGTCTTAAAGGTGATCGAAGATCACTTTTTATGGCCAGTCAACTGGTTTGCAGTCACCGTTTCAGCAGCCCTACCTCCACTTTTGAATGAACAATTTAGTCGAACGATTTTAGGTAAAACCTTGCCTCAAGTCACCTCGACATTGTTGACTTTATCGCTGGTTTCGATGGTGGTACTCTTTGTCATCGATGCCATTAACCGACCACCTCGCCCCCAAAGTCACTCAATTTTTTCATACATTCGTCAGCCATTGGAGTTTTTATTACTGCCACTGATCGGCTTTTTCTTCTCAGCCCTACCAGGTATAGACGCCCACACCCGCTTGATGTTTGGAAAGTACATCGAATACCGAGTGACGGAGAAGGTCTAATTTGTAATAATGGGGTGTGACACACACCAATTGGCACTATCGTATGTATACTCGTTTTGATTCTTCCGTCCGCAAACACCTAGGTTTATGGCTTGCCCTGATATTAGTAGTCCTGCTCCGATTGCCGAGTTTGTGTGAACCCTATTGGTATGGTGATGAAGGAATCTACCTCACTATCGGAAATGGTTTACGACAAGGTCGGGTGCTCTACGCCGAGATTGTCGATCACAAAACTCCCCTTATTTACTATCTAGCTATGGTCCCAAACCAGATGTGGTTCCGGATTTTACTTATCGGTTGGATGTTGGCGACCACTTGGTTTTTCTATCGAGTTGCCAAGGCACTGCAATGGTCGACTTGGAAAGTGCACTTCAGTACCCTGCTTTTTGTGCTACTTACCAGCTGGCCTTCATTTGAAGGCAACATCCCCAATGGTGAACTATTCGTAATGGGCTTTATCTTGGCTGGTTGGTTTTTCTTGACTAAAACTCAGCTTTGGCAAGCATTTTTGGATGAACCAAGCAAACTAAAAACTGAAGGTGCTACTACCTTTGCCGAACGCCGAAACTTAGTGCTGGCTGGTATCCTGGGAAGCTTAGGCTTATTGACTAAAGTCCCAGCTTTATTTGATCTGGCTAGCATGGGATGGATTGGTTGGCTGATCCTTACTCGTTTTGAAGGTTTTTCATTCAAGAATTGGCGAAAACACTTGTGGCATGTGGCGGGCACGTGGATCTGGCTTGGTCTGGGTGTACTGATCCCAATTGTTGCTTCGGTGGGATATTTTTGGCTTCGCGGAGCCCTGGCTGATTACATCCAATTTGGACTCCTTTACAACTTCCATTATGCTGGCAACTGGGCTCTAAATTTACCTTCAGTATGGTTAGAAATGGCATTCACTTTGCCTGGTAAAGCAATGATCATGGCCCTCCTTCTGGTCTTGATTACTTTACTGCAACGTTGGCAAAACCGAGCTTTGAGCTGGAGTTTGGGCTGGTTAATTTTGGCATTGTTCGCATCACTTTTGTCAAACCGACCCTATCCCCATTACTTCCTGCAGTTAGCTCCACCACTCAGTTTTGTTTTGGTGGCATTACTTGATGAATTCGGTCGCTTTAACCGAGCTATCTTGCTCAAATCCTGGCATCGTAAAGTAGTCCCCATTTTCAGCAGTTTAGTTTTGACCTTGACGACTGTGGCGTTGATCCCGGCCGTATTACTGTTGCTCCACGCCGGTCTCTATCAGACGATTGGCTACTACAGCCGCTGGTTCAAAATGGTCTCCGGCCAAGTCGATCGACATACCTATTACCAACAATTCAATGGGATTTTGGACGACAATACCAAAGCTTCTGACATTATTCGCGCCAGCGGAACCAAAGAAATTTTCATTTGGGGGACTAACCCCATGCTCTATGCTCAGAGTGACACCGCGCCGACGGGGCGATTCACCGTGGCATTTCATATCAAGGATTTGAAGAATTATGATGAAACCATGGCGGCTCTAGTGGCGAAACCTCCACGATTTATAGTAGTCATGAATGAAGATGCCGCCACCTGGCCAGAGATCAATCAATTTCTCAATACTTACGGCTATGTCCCCAACCCCAACTTCAGCTACTTTACGCTATGGAAACTCCCATAGCAGGGTATAATGGATCAGTATGGCAGGTATCAATCGAGTAGTAATCCCTAGAGTCTTGCGGATCCCGTTTTTGCTCTGTCTATTGATCAGCTCAAGTGTCACCTTGTTAGTGTTGGTAGCTTACTTCACTGCCCAACCAGTAATCCCCATGTTTTATAGTTTGGCTCAACCAAAGCAACAATTGGCGGCTAAAGAATGGCTTTTCTTATTTCCATTTCTGTCGTTTGTGATCACAGGTTTGCATATTGCTATCGCCCGCTGGTTGTATCCCCAGACCAGAGTCATCGTTCAGTTATTTAGTTGGACTACGTTAGCTATCCAAATTATGTTAGCACTGAGCCTGGTACGCATTCTTGTAATCGTCATGTAACTATGTGGCCATTTCTTGTCACTACCCTCATCAGCTTCACGATCACCCCAATTATCATTTGGTGGTATCGCCGGCATAATTGGGTAGACGATCCAGAAATCAATCATCATGCCAAAGTCACCCATACCAAAGCAGTGCCGCGAGGCGGTGGTTTAGTAATCTGGATCGCCACTCTGATCGCCAGTTTACTTTTTCTACAAATTGATAAGTACCTGATTGCGATTCTGCTCAGCAGTACAGTCCTAGCAGTCATCGGATTTTTGGATGATATCTTCGATATTCATCCTGGTTGGCGGCTCGCAGCCGGCCTGCTCGCCGCCCTCATCGTCGTGGGCTCAGGTATCGGGATCGCCTACATTTCCAATCCTTTTGGGCCTGGTGTCATCCCACTTGACCAACCAGCCCTCCAACTCCAGCTATTGGGTGAAACACGTTCTATTTGGGTGATTTCAAATTTCTTCGCCATTCTCTTTATTGTCTGGAACATGAATATCGTCAACTGGGCCAAAGGTGTCGATGGTCAGCTCCCTGGATTTGTCGGAATTGCCTTGGTATTTATCGGTTTACTTTCATACCGATTTATTGATGATCCCACTAGTTTTAATACTGCTCATTTGGCGTTTATCACCGCCGGAGCTTTCATCGGTTTGTTATTTTGGAATTTTTATCCCCAAAAAATCATGCCAGGATATGGGGCAGGTTCTTTGGCCGGATTTTATCTCAGTGTCTTGGCAATCTTATCAGGAGCCAAGGTGGCTACTACTTTGATGGTGATCGCCATCCCTACCGCAGATGCGATTTTTACCATAGCCCGTCGGATCAGAGCTGGTAAATCACCTTTATGGGGTGATCGGGGCCATCTTCACCATAAATTGATAGATGTTTTGGGGTGGGGAAAACGGCGAGTCGCTGTTTTTTACTGGGCTACGAGTCTGGTGATGGGTATTTTGTCTTTGTATTTGAATACTGCCGGCAAGCTGATTACAATAGCAGTAGCTTTCTCTATCGTTTTCGGCTTTTTAATTTGGGCAAAATGGAGCAGTTCAAAACAAAAATATGGTTGAAACACAGAACGTCCCACCATCATCCTTGCCACTCGCACTTCTGAAAACCATGCGTCCCCGACAGTGGATCAAAAATCTGGCTCTCTATGCAGCTTTAGTTTTTTCGGGCCTGTTTTTCTTTGATCCGGTTGATGGCTGGCCTTATTTCTTGACTGTTTCCTATGCTTTTGTGATCTTTTGTTTTCTCACATCTGGAGTTTACATCATAAACGACATTATTGATCAAAAAGCAGATCAGCATCATCCCTTTAAACGCAAACGCCCGATCGCATCTGGTGAACTGCCAATCCCCATCGCGACCTTTGCTGCCATGGCGTTTCTGATCGTCGTATTCTTGATGTCGATGTGGTTATCTGGTTTCTTCCGTTTGCTGATACTCGGCTATTTATTACTTCAGTTTTTGTATGCCAAAAAAACCAAACACATCCCGATCATGGATGTGGTCTCCATCGCGACTGGCTTCTTGATCCGGATTTATGCTGGAGCCGTGGTCGTTAACTTGCACATGAGTGTCTGGTTTTTGTTGACAGTCGTCTCTGCCTCACTCTTCTT
>CAYQZC010000015.1:0-10511 GCA_964421945.1 uncultured Pseudomonadales bacterium | reverse complement strand
CGATGGCTTTAGCTGGAGCAGGTCAACACCAAGACACGGGGTCAAAAGCCATTCATTTAGCACCCCATACCAGTTCTACCATCATTTCCAAATCGATAAGTAAAGATGGCGGGCGGACAAGTTATCGGGGATTGGTGAATGTCGGTCCTCATGCTTACGACAGTAAAAATACCGTGATTTGTGATGCGTTACTCCTCGATAGTTTATCGCGGACAGATACGTACCCGGTCGATAAAGTGTTTAATTCTCAAGTCCAGATCCAGCACGAAGCCACTGTTTCTAAAATCGGGGAAGACCAACTTTTTTACTTGATGAGTCGCGGAGTCAGTGAAGAAGACGCCCGAAAACTCATCGTCAATGGTTTTATCGAGGGTCTAGTCAAAAAACTGCCCCTGGAGTATGCCGTGGAAATGAACCGCTTGATCGATTATGAAATGGAAGGAAGTGTGGGCTAACTATGGAAAACACTTCTCTTCAGATCACGAGTGTCCAAGCCGAACCAATCGTACTTACCAAACCTGGTCGATACGATGTCCACCTTACCAAACCTGGAGCCGAGGTCAAGATCGTGGGTTTTTTTGATCTGGCTGGCGATGAGCAGGTAAATGTGGAAGTTATTGTTCATCATCAAGCTCCCCATACTCGTGCTAACACCATTCTCAAAGGGGTGGCTCGTGATCAGGCCAGGGTTAGATTTTTAGGCCGCATTATTATTGATGTCGATTGTGGAGATTCAAACTCATTTTTGACTGAGCGGATTTTACTTTTGTCAGACCAAGCCAGTGCTGAGGCGGTACCTGATCTGGAAATAAAAACCGATGATGTCAAATGCTCCCATGCGGCGAGTGTCAGTCGGATCCCAGAAGAGCAGATTTTTTATCTGATGAGCCGAGGTTTGAGTCGATCACAAGCTGAGGAGCTGATTGTGGCTGGGTTTTTGATACAATAGCCTCATGTTTAATCCCCAGGAGTTTCGCTCAGATTTTCCGATCCTATCGCGCCAAGTTCATGGCAAGCCTCTAGTTTACCTCGATAATGCTGCGACATCACATAAGCCTCATCAAGTGATCGAAGCATTGACTGAGTATTATTCCAATCATAATGCCAACGTCCATCGTGGAGTCCACACACTAGGTGATGAAAGCACTTTGTTGTTTCACGCCGCTCGTCAAGCCATTGCCCAGTTTTTTGGGGCCAAAGCGACAGAACTGGTAGTGGTTCGCAATACTACTGAAGCCGTTAATTTGGTGGCCTATGCCTGGGGAAACTCTGAACTAGCTGAAGGTGACGTTATATTATTATCTGAACTCGATCATCATAGCAACATTGTGCCGTGGCAAGAAATTGCCCGGCGTCGGGGTGCGAAAGTCGAGTATTTACCTAATACGCCAGAAGGTCGCCTTGATGAACCAGCACTCCAACACCGGTTGATCAAAATCGGAGCCAGGCTAAAGCTGGTGGCTATGAGTCATGTCTCGAATACCTTAGGCACGGTGTACCCGATCGAGACTGTCCAAGCCATGCTCAAAGCACATCGTCAGGAGTTTGGAGTGGAAACTCGTTTTTTTGTGGATGGAGCTCAAGCCGCACCTCACTTGCCGATCAAATTTGACGATCTGGGTGCCGACTTTTATGCCGTTTCCGCCCATAAAATGTTAGGCCCGATGGGAATCGGGGCTGTGTTAGTCCGCGAAGAGTTGCTTCAGCAGTTACCTCCGTTTTTGTATGGTGGAGGGATGATCGATACTGTGACGGTGGCCGGGAGTACCTTCATCACTGATCTAGAGGAACGTTTTACCGCTGGGACACCAGATGTGGCTGGATTGGTGTGCTGGCAAGCAGCTTGTGCTTATTTGAGTGCCATCGGGATGAGTCAATTGCTAGAGCACGATCGATTTTTGGTGTCGGAAACCCTCGCAGCACTGCAGAATATTCCTCAAGTCCAGGTGATCGGTCCCGTGGCACCTGCAGCAGCTGGCAAGCCGCTTGATCGAGTCGGCTCGGTGGCTTTTGTTTACCAAGGTGTACACGCCCATGATGTGGGCCAAGTTTTGGATTCAGAAGGGGTGGCAGTCCGGAGTGGACATCATTGCACCATGCCACTACATCAAAAAATGGGAATACAGGCTAGTACTCGGGTGAGTTTTCAACTCTACAACACTTTAGAAGATGTAGCCGCGTTGGTCCGGGGATTACAAAAAGTCGCCCAAGTATTTGGAAAATAAGCCCTATGAATGCTGATACGATCTACCATGACATGCTGCTGGATCTAGCCCGAGAACCTTTACATCAGGGAACACACGAGCACCCAGATATTTTGGCCCAAGGTCTCAATGCTAGTTGTGGCGATGAGGTGACACTTTTTGTTGAGTTGAGTTCTGATAAAAAAACCATCAAAAAATTAGTCTGGCAAGGTAAGGGATGTGTGATCAGCCAGGCGGCTATGAGTGTAGTGGCGGATTTGGTCCAAGGCCAGCCGGTAGAAAAAATTTCTTTACTGACGTACGAACAACTTGTGGCAGCGCTGGGCTTTGAACAGTTGAGTCCAGGCCGAGTCAAATGTATTTTACTAGGTTTATCAACAATCAAAGAAAAAATATTACCTGAGATGGAGCAAACATGATCCAGATTTTTGTAGGTTCCACCAACAAAGTCAAAGTCAACGCTGTAAAGCAAGCCTGCCAAGGGTCGCCGGTGACAGCTGACGTCAAGGGTTTTAGTGTCGAGAGTGGTGTGTCAGCTCAACCAATGTCTGATGCTGAGACACGCCGAGGTGCCACCTTCAGAGCTAGGGCGGCTTTGGCAGCCGGTCTATCCCAACAACCTCAGATCCAGGGGGCCCTGGGGATCGGACTGGAAGGCGGTGTATTTGAACATGAAGATGGAACGTTATGGTCTACGGTCTGGGTAGTGGTGGTTGATCAATCAGGAAACCTTTGGGAGTCCAATGGGGCCAGGTTTCCAGTGCCTCAAGTGGTGGCGAACAAGATCAAAGCCGGTGGCGAGATGGGCCCGGTGGTGACTGCCATGACTGGGATGCCTTCAGTCAAAGAAGAACAAGGTATGATCGGGATTATTACTCGAGATTTCACCAATCGCACTGAAGAATATTCCAGTATTGCTCGTCTGGCCCTCGGCCTCTGGTATGGGCGGGAGTGGGCTGCTCACTTTAAAGACTAGGTCGATTTTTTTTGGCATTTTTTCTTTAGAAATCGTTGAGAAAATCTCTAGCTGACATCTGTCAGCTTTTTGCGTATGATCGGGTGACGTATGCAACCACCTCAAGTCTGCAAAGCCCAACTGGTGGATAAACGGATTCTCAACTCTAAGTTTATCCATTATTATTTTGAGTTTACTCAACCGGCTAGTATTCCCTTTGCACCAGGACAATACACCTCGATCAAAGTCAGCGAACATGGTGACAGACGCTCATACTCGATCTGTAGCTCTCCTGAGAAAAACCATGGTTTTGAGTTGTTAGTTGATAAGGATCCTGACGGCCTCGGTGTCAAATATTTAGATAATTTACTTCCAGGCCAAGAGATGGAAGCTTTGTTCCCCATGGGTGTTTTTACCGTGGCAAATGATCCAGCGGAAGAGGCTTTAGTTTTTGTGGCGACTGGCTCAGGGATCGCACCTTTCCGTAGCATGATTTTAGACCAATTGCAGGAACGCAAAAATACTCAGCCGATCTGGCTCTACTGGGGACTTCGTCATTTAGAATGGCTGTTTTGGCAAGATGAATTTCAAGAATTGGCCGAGCAATTTCCCAATTTCCATTTTCATCCTGTTTTATCACAGGCGGTTGATGAATGGCCACTTTGCCGAGGGCGAGTGACTGACTGTTTATCGATCCACGAACTTCCTCCCAAGGCAGGATATTATGTTTGTGGCAACCAAACTATGATTAAAGATGTCATGACGTTGTTACCCACTCGAGGAGTTGAGCCAACACATATTCATCACGAAAAGTTTTATTAATTGATACAATGGAGCAGTTATGACTGATACCACTTCGACCACACCAAGTATGAACCCAGCTAACCCTGCTGCAGCGCCGGTCCCGGCAGCTACCCCAGCACCTGGTACCGTAGTTCAAAGTAAACAGATTGGAAAGTACTTTGTCGAAGTCATCAATGATAAATGTATTGGCGCTGCCAGTTGTGTGGCGTTAGCTCCAAATGTGTTTCAACTGAATGAGCAAAACATCGCAGTGGTGATTTCTCAGGATGGTGATAGTGATGAAATGAAATTGTTGGGTGCTCAAAGTTGTCCGACAGCAGCCATTATTGTGACTGATACCACTACCGGCCAGCGAGTATGGCCACGAGAGGCATAAATGAAGAATCTCCCGTTGTTACTGGCGTCTATTATTGGCACGATTGCTCTGATTGTGGTGGTAGCAGTTTTTTTCTCTGGTCAAACCCAGACGACTGAAGTTGATCAAAATGTAGTTGCTGGTTCGGCACGTCTAGTCAAAGGTGGAGTAAATGCTACTGTCACCCTCGTCGAATTTAGCGACTTCCAGTGCCCGGCTTGCCGAGCTATCCAACCACTTGTCCAGCAGGTGGTTAAAGCCTACCCCGATCAGGTTCGTTTAATTTTTCGCCACTATCCACTGACTCAGATTCACCAGCATGCTTTGTTGGCAGCTCAAGCTACTGAAGTTGCTGCAGATGCTGGCAAATTTTGGGAGATGCACGATGTGCTGTTTGAAAAACAAACCGAATGGGATGATTTGAAATCCACTGGAGAAGCAAAAAATACTTTTGCCAGTTATGCTGAACAACTAGGAATTGACAAAGCTACGTTTCTAGCGAAAATAGAGTCAGAAGAGATCAAAAAGAGGGTGGCAGATGACATCGCGTTGGGTAACTCCATCAAGATTCAAGCTACCCCAACCATATTTATCAATGGTCGTCAGTTAACTGCCCCCCAACAGCTCGTAAGTACTGTTGAGTCATTACTCAAGTAGTAATGTAAAAGATGACCCAAGGAAGGGGCCTATGAAAAAATTATTACCATTCATGTTTCCGCTGATCGCGCTATTAATAGTGCTGTTTTTGGCTTATCGTTGGTACTCGATGAATACCCCAGAAAACCAAGGCAAAATCAGTGATTTTGGCGAAGGTGTCACCATCGAAAACTTGACTGATAGTCCCACCCCTATAATCAAAGGTTCACCTGATATGAAGTCAGCCACCCTCAGTGGTGAGGGGGAAGTCAACGGCGATGTCCGCTACGAGGTCAAAGATGGTAAAGTCAGATTTAGTGTCACAGCAGAACTTCCCAACCCATCACAAGGTGGCTATCAAGTTTGGCTCAAAAAAGTCGAAGGCACTGGATCTCAGAAAGCCTTTGATTTGAAACTGAGTAAAGGTGGCTTTATGGGCAGTGCCAGCTTTGATTCCGCACTTTTGCCAGTGGAAGTCAGTGTCACCAAACCAGGTCAATCAACCAGCCAACCAGGCGAAATGGTCTTGAAAGGTGTAATCAATAAGTAGGTTTTTCCTGCTTGATGTCTTTCTCGAGTATGATAGGCTTAAACAATCGATACTAACAAAAATTGCCCTTGAGGAAGGGCAACCAAAAAAGGAGTTTTATGGCAGATGCAGCCTTCGCCTACACCAACAAAAAAGGTCAAACCTATTACCTTCACACCCGTGAAGTCAAATTAAAAAACGGTCGTGTCCAAACTATTTACTTTTTCGCTCGTGACATCCGACCAGGTGCTTTACCAACTGTTCCAGCTGGTTACACCGTAGTTGAGACTGCTCGTACTGGCATGCCAGTTTTGAAAAAAGCAGCTTAATAGTTTTTTATTACTAGAAACTAAGAACCCCCCGCCATTTGGCGGGGGGTTTTATAATAGAACCTATGGCCGAAATGAAATCCACCAGCAACCCACCATTTTCCGAACAAGAAATGCGAGAGCGTTTGGCTCTGGTTATCGACCCTGAGCTGCATATTGATATCGTCAGTATGGGGCTGATTTATGACGTCTCAAGTCAGTGGCATGAGTCAGAAGCTGGAAAAGTACCTCAAGTCCATGTGCTGATGACGCTCACGACTCCTGGATGTCCGTTGTCTGCAGTCTTTGATACAATGGTACGAGAAGCCTTACAAGGTTTGCCAGGCTTAGATGTCGATCATCATGTCTATCTAGAGCTGACCTTTGATCCGCCTTGGTTGCCAGATATGATGACCGCAGAAGCACGCGCTGAGCTGGGCTTTGATTAATACACTGCTCATACTTGAAAGTTTTTACCTATGAAAATCGCACTTGCAGCTGATCACGGAGGATTCCAGTACAAACAAGCTCTCAAAGAAACTTTAGCTCAAGCAGGACATCAAGTGATCGATCTGGGTGCACAAACTCGGATTATCGATGATGACTATCCAGAATTTGCTATGAAAGTAGCAGAAGCCGTAAGTCTGGGCGAAGCGCAACTGGGTATTTTGCTTTGTCGCACTGGGGCAGGTATGTGTATGGTGGCAAATAAATACAGTGGAGTCAGAGCTGCCGCCAGTATGACACCAGAACAAGCTCGATTAGCTCGAGAGCATAACCATGCCAATGTGCTTTGTTTGGGAGCAGATGAAGTATCACTTGAAACTGCTAACTCAATACTCACTACCTTTATCACTACTTCTTATGACGAAGCAGAGCGGCACACCCGGCGTGTCTCTCAGATAGAAAGGCTCGATGAAGATATATCCCGGCATTCTGACTGATTCTGTCAGTGAATTGACCCAACATTTAGGAGTGCTGCAAGCTGAATCACAGGTCCAGACGGCGCACATTGATATCATTGATGGGAGTTTTGTAGATAACATCACGGTGGCGCCATTGGATTTGGCGGTCATGTCATTTGGGGAACTCACCTGTGATTTACATCTGATGGTGGATGAGCCCATGGATTTTGTGTTTGAAACTGAAGCCATCAAAGAACGTGTGCCAGTGCGTGCCTTGATTGCTCAAGTCGAACACATGAGTTTCCAAACCAGTTATCTAGAAGAAGTGAGAGTCCAAAATTGGAAAGCTGGTTTATCACTCGATCTCTACACACCATTGTCAGCCATAGACGAAGATGCTTGGAAGTTACTAGATGTGCTGCAGATTATGTCTGTCCAAGCTGGATATTCTGGCCAAGTATTTCAGGATACGGCATTAGAAAAAATCAGTGAAGCTCGGGAAGAAATCAAAAAACGTGGTTTAGAAATTGAGTTAATAGTGGACGGCGGAATTGCCTTACCAGGATTGGCAGCTGTGGCTAAAGCCGGTGCTACTGCTGCGGTGGCCACCAGCACAATCTGGAATGCAGCTGAACCAGCATCGGTACTTTTAGATTTGATTCGCGAAGGTGAGGTAGTCTCATGAAGACCCAAGTCAATGTCCCAGCCATACAGCAACACTGCAATATTAAATATTTAGCTATTTTTGGTAGTGCAGATGTTGACGAAAATCACCCTTTGTATCAGGAAGCTTTTAACATTGCCCGATATCTGGCGTATCACAATAAAGTGGTCGTAAATGGTGGAGGCCCGGGAGTCATGGCTGCAGCCACAGAGGGTGCTCAATCAGCCGGTGGGACCACTATGGCAGTGACTTTTTATCCCAAGGATATGCCAGAGTTTGAAGGTCGCTATTCAGGTAATCAAGTGACTCTTGAAATCAAGACAGCAAACTACATCGAGCGGATGTTTGGTCTGATGGATCATGCTGACGCCTTTATTTGTATGCAAGGTGGCACTGGGACTTTATCTGAGTGGTCAACGGCTTGGTTATTGGCACACCTGTATCATGGTAATCACAAGCCATTGGTGCTTTATGGTTCGTTTTGGCACGATGTCATGCGGGTGATCAACGACCATTTTTTCATCGGTGAGAAAGAACGTGAAGTGTATGCTATCGCTAGCAACGAAGATGAATTGATCCAAGCTTTAGAGCATTTTGAGCTGCAACTAGCCGACAGATGTGGATTACCACCTCGTCCGTCAGAATTTGAAAACGTATGAACAACGTCGTATGTATCGGCTCTGCAGTAGTTGATATTTTTATCAGTTTACCTACTTTGGAGATAGAGCCTAGAGCCACTTGGTGCCAAAGTCGAACTTGATTCCCTCCAACTTTTTAGTGGTGGGGCAGGTACCAATACGGCAGTCGGATTTCGAAGGCTAGGGTTTGATGCCGCGAGTATCACCGAAGTGGGGAAAGATACGTTTGGCCAGTTTATCAAAACAGAACTAGCAAACGAGCAGGTGGATCTGAAGTACATGGTCACAGAACGAGCCGAACAAACAGGTGGTTCAGTCGTCTTGGTTGGCAAAGATGGCAGCCGGATTGCCCTGGTGCATCGGGGTGCTGCTGGCATGCTTGATCCAGAAGATATCGAGCCCAAAGCACTAGCTTCAGCGCGCTGGATCCATATTTCTTCACTTGGTGGCCGAATGAAAACCTTAAAAACAATTTTTCAGTTGGCCAGAAAATATACAGTTGGGGTTTCCTGGAATCCGGGTTCAGCTGAGT
Source organism: uncultured Pseudomonadales bacterium (assembly GCA_964421945.1). Lineage (GTDB taxonomy): Bacteria > Patescibacteriota > Microgenomatia > UBA1400 > PJMF01 > BOKX01. Next base: position 1,981 of record CAYQZC010000015.1, on the reverse strand, counting down.
TGACTCAACTGGCTGAATTAGGAATTTCAGATCTGGGGTTAAAGTGTGATATTTTGATCTTAAATCAAGAAGAATGGTTGTCAGTGGCCCCGATCCAGAACCGACTGCTCCAAAGTGTCAACGAAGTGATTATCACTAATGGAAAGTATGGGGGGACTGTTTATCAACGTGAAGTTGTTAACCTGAAGTACCAATCCGCTCCCGTGGAGTCAGTGGATGATACTGGTGCCGGTGACGCTTTCTCAACAGCTTATGTGGCTGCACGCATATCTGAACAATCAATCAAAACAGCTACCGATTGGGGTGTCAGAAACGCCGGATCGGTGGTCCAACATGTTGGTGCAAAGCCGGGCTTGCTGACCCGAGCCCAACTTGAGACAATGAAATAACTGCCTTATGTCTGATTATCGTCAAATACTCGATCAAGAAATTCTTGAACTCAAGAACCGGATCCAAGCGGCTCAGTTGCCGCCCGAGTTGCTGCGGAAAGTTTCTAAAGATATCGTGGCTTTGGAGCGATCAGTCGAGCTGGGTTCTTATGATGAAAAGTATGAGAAAGTTTCAAAGTATATCGATTGGGTGCTGAGGATTCCTTGGAATAATCTGACGACTGATACGCTCGACATCCAGAAAACTAAGCAAGTTTTTGACTCCCATCACTTCGGGATGCAAGAAGTGAAGGATCGATTCTTAGAGTATGTCGCTATTCTCAATATGCGTAATCAACAGCAGCCTGAAGCAGGATTTCGGGCTCCCATTTTGTTACTGGTCGGTCTGGTGGGTACCGGTAAAACTACTTTCGCACTTTCATTAGCAGAAGCCCTCAACCGTAAAATTGTCCGGATACCATTTGGTGGTATGAGCTCTGCCAAAGAATTGAGAGGGCAATCTAGATTATTGCTGGAGGCCGAACCGGGAAGAGTCATAAAAGGTATTTGTGAAGCGGGTGTCCGGAATCCGGTGATTTTACTGGATGAAATCGATCGTTCGGCTGATGAAACTCGGATGGATATCATGGGAGTTTTGGTGGAATTGCTTGATCCAGCTCAAAATCACGCCTTTGTCGACAACTACATCGATTATCCAGTAGATCTATCTCAAGCAATTTTTGTGGCCACCGCCAACAACACCACAAATATCGCCACAGCAGTCATGGACCGTATGGAAAAAATTACCATGCCTTCATACACTGACCAAGAAAAAATCATGATCGCTAAGCACTACATCATGCCGAGATTGTTATCAGATGCGGGATTGCGACCCGAACAAATCAAAATCCAGGAGGATGTCTGGCCGCGCATGACTCGGCCCTTGGGGTATGATGCTGGTATCCGGACTCTCGAACGGACTCTCCAAGGTATGGTTCGGAAGGCTGTACGAATCATCGTTGAAAAAGGTTACCCAGAAGTGATCATTACAAGTCAAAATGTATCGATTTTCTTACCACAATACTAATCTCATGATAGGATATCATCATGGCGAAGCCTGATGACTTACTCGCAGTCTACACCGCATTGAGACAAGCAGCTCCTGATTTACCTCTGGCGCAGTCGGCATCTGATATTGTTCCTGGTGAAGGTTCACCAGATGCGGAGATCGTGTTTATAGGTGAAGCCCCAGGTGAAGAAGAAGCCCGGCTCAAGAGGCCATTTGTGGGCAGATCAGGACAGCTATTTCGTCGGACACTAGAAGCTCAAGATTTTAAGCCAGAAGATACGTATATTACTAACATTGTCAAAGTCAGACCTCCGGGTAATCGAGATCCTTTGCCAGAAGAAATTGCGGCATATAAACCATATTTGGATCAGGAAATCCAGATCTTGGAGCCGCTTTTGATAGTGACACTCGGTCGATATAGTATGGCGAAGTTTTTACCTGATGTGAAGATTTCTCAAGTACATGGAAGATTGCATAAAGTGATCTGGAACGGAAGAACCCAGTTTATAATACCGATGTATCACCCGGCTGCTTACTTACGAGC
>CAYQZC010000014.1:0-10992 GCA_964421945.1 uncultured Pseudomonadales bacterium | reverse complement strand
GCGAACAATCGATTTGTGATTTTGGTTGGTGGGACAGGTCTCTATCATGATTGGAGTTTGGTGCACGATGCTAAATTGCAGGTGCCACCTGACATAGAGCTTCGGTCCCAAGCTCAAGATTGGGGTCTGGAAGAATTTCAGCACCGAGTCCAGAATGCAGCTCCAGCCAGATGGGGTGCTATGAATGACTCTGACCGAGCCAATCCGCGCCGATTGATCAGAGTGTTGGAGCATGTGGCGGCGGAACAGAAGGTCCTGACCACTCATACCCAAGCAGATTTTCCAAGTTTGACCCATCATTATCTTGGTTTGACTGATGATATTGAGGTGATTGCGGGTCGAATAGCCGATCGGGTCAGACTGCGATTTGATCAAGGTGCTGTGGCAGAAGTTGAAAGACTTTTAGCATCGATAGATCATCAAAATGTCCCAGTCATGACCGCTACTGGAGTCAAAGAAATCGGAGCCTATCTTCAGGGTGCTATTGATCGAGAAACTTGTTTCAAACTGTGGTCTACTCGAGAATTACAGTACGCCAAACGGCAGTACACTTGGTGGAAAAAACGATCAGACGTGAGTTGGTTTCAGGTTGGTCAACCCGACTGGCAATCCCGTGTCTGGCAGCATGTAGAAAACTTGCTATACTAATTTAGTATCTGTTGAGGATTAATATGTGGCCATTTTCTTCTGATCGAAACACTGTTCAAATTTCTCCGTCGATTGTGGTGTTTACAGTATCGTATCTGTTGGTTTTGTATTTCTTGTTTTACATCCGTTCGATTTTGACGCTGCTCTTTTTGGCGTTCATCATTATGGTGGCTCTAAATCCTATGGTGACCATGCTGCAGCGGCGGTTGAAGTTACCTCGAGCTATCAGTACCGCTTTGGTATATCTGGTAGTGGTGAGTGTGGTGAGTCTACTGTTAGCCTGGTTAGTGCCCAACATAGTGCAGCAACTTTACTTGTTGGTGGGGACCTTTGAGATCCCAGTTTTACAAGACGAAATTAAGAATTTTAAGTTCACTTTATCTGAGCTGACTACCTTGCTCGCCCGAGTGGGTGACTCAGTCGGCTTAGTGTTTACAATTATTTCTTCGACTTTTTCTGGTGTGTTTACTACCTTTACTCTGATGGTGATGTCGTTTTATTTGATGATTGATCGACCACATCTTCACCAAAAAGTTAATTGGTTTAGCAAAAAAACAAAGCACATCGAGCTGGCCCGAGAATTTTTGGACTCAGTCGAATCACAGTTGGGTGGTTGGGTCAGAGGCCAAATTATTCTGATGTTTGTGATCGGTGTGATCACCTATCTGGGCTTGTTGTTACTTGGTATTCCCTATGCTTTGCCATTGGCTGTGATCGCTGGTTTACTCGAGATAGTGCCTAATTTAGGTCCCACCATCGCGGCAGTCCCGAGTATTATTTTGGCGTATCTTACGCTCGGTCCAGTGCCTGCTGGTTTGACAGCTTTGTTTTACATTATCGTGCAGCAGTTCGAAAACAATATCATTGTCCCCAAAATTCTGAAAGCTAATGCTGACGTAAATCCATTAGTAGCGATTGTGACCATCTTGATCGGTTTTCATATCGGTGGTGTGGTCGGGGCGTTGCTTTCGGTGCCCGCCTATATCGTGATCCGTACCGTCTACAGTTTATGGCTTCGAGAGCGAACTCACTCTTGACCTTCTCAACATTATAGGATAAATTATCCTTGGCGTAACTAGATGATGGCCTTCCACTTCGGTGGCAGGAGGAAAGTCCGGACAGCCGAACAAAGGGTGCTGACTGAAAGGTCAGGGTTTCACGCAAGTGGAATACAGTAAGAGCAGCAGTGACGAACCGGGTGGCTCCGGGTGAAACGACCAAGCTTCTGGGTAGATATTTTGTGTAAACAAAGTTTCTGGCAATCCTCCCCGCTGCAACTGCCGAGCTTCACCGTAATGGATTTGTTCCCTTTTCTTTAGTGAAAACTAAAGTCGGTGATAAGGTCGCAGGCATAGATAGATCATCATCCCCGACAGAATCTGGCTTATCGGTTACGCCCCACTTTGGTGGATTTTAAAAAAATCAAAAATAACCAAAAAAAACCGCCGGGACCAAAGGTCACAGCGGTAAGTGTTTCTCAGCAGGCTTGAGCAGTTAAGGAGTTGAGTTTTTGGGTGCAGTTTGAGATCTGTTAGTGGTCCATTTCATGGTTAGATAACCCAAGATAAATGAGCCAAACCAAATCCAAATGGTGGCCCAGGCAGTTGCCAAACCGCCTCCCATGACATTCCCAAGGATACCAACACCAATTGCGTTTGCTAACAGTAAAAGCAATTGAGTTGTCCGGGGAACATCAAAAAGGAAAGTTCCCTCAGCAAAACCTATTGAGAACAAGAGAAAAATTGTGACGCCCAAAAGCCGAGCAAACCAATCTGCCTGGCTGGGGTCTGGTTTTGCCAAATCGATGAACACGTAGATGCCCAAAATGAGCATTCCAATTCCACTGAGCCAATTCTTCAAGGGATTTTCTCCTCTAAAGGTGCCTAGATTTTAGCGAGCTTAAACGTCCCATAATTTTAACATTAACAGTTTGCCTATGCAAGAATACTTTGGCTATTTTTGAAAGCGAAAAAAAACCGCCGGACTTTAGTCCCGGCGGAATGCGTTTAGTTTTCAGCAGATTCAGATTCATAGTAGTATTTCAACTGTGTTCCCACTATGTAGGTGCCATACCAGACCAAACCGACATACCACGCAGTTAGCAGATCTTGCCCTGAGTTGATGATGACGATTGACGTGCACACAGTCAAAGTTAGCACGATCCCAGCCAGCTTTTTAAGCAGCTGAGAGAGATCACGAATAGGCAGGTGACCATAGGTCATACCTTGCCACATCCCGAGTGAAGATGCGACCACCGTCATGATGATGGGGAGAAGAGAAATTTCGAAGCGGTGACTAATATTTGTGATATTAGCACCCCAAATGAGGACCCCAAAAATGAGCCAATGGACTTTCACTGCTTGATTCCTTTCTCTAACAGTTGAGATGTGAAAGTGCTGAAAGTTTCAACAAGATTATAGCATCGGGAAACTCCAGCTCCCGACTCTATAGGGCATGTGATCAGATAAGTGTTACAATAGAGGCATGCCAACATATCTTCCAGAGACAACTTCATCAATTTGGACCTATATATCAAGCCAAACATTAAATGAAATTTCGGTGTTTCTGCCACGATTAGTGGGAGCTTTAGTCGTGCTTTTGCTGGGAGCAGCCGTGGCTAAATTATTCAAGCGCCTGATTGTCAAATTGCTTGAGGCGCTGATGGTTTCTAAAATGGTGAAGAATACCCCTATCGATCACTTCCTCACCAACGCTGAAGTCGGTCAAAAAGTGGAAGAAGTAATTGGCTCCATTGTCTACTGGTTGATCATGCTGATAGTGATCCACACCAGTGTTTCCCTCTTGGGATTGGTGGCTATTTCTGAAGTGTTAAACCGTGTTCTCAACTATATTCCCAACGTTTTATCGGCAATTTTGGTTTTATTCTTTGGTTTACTGTTGGCTGGAGTGGTCGAAAGTGTAGTCAAAGCTTCTATCAAAAGCATTGATGGTAAGGCCTCTCGCCTGCTCGGAAAAATCGCTAGTTACATGGTGATGAGTATCAGTGTCTTGGTCGGTGTTTCTGAGCTCGGTATTGCCCGAGAATTTATCATGATTTTATTTGTGGGGTTTGTGGCAATGTTTTCTATCGGATTCGGGTTGGCACTGGGGTTGGGTGGAAAAGATTTGATAAGTAAATTGCTTACCGATTGGTACGAACGAACCCGAGCCGAGGTGAAAGAATAGTCTATGACTTGGCTAGAAGCTATAGTCCTGGGTTTGGTTCAAGGTTTTACAGAGTTTTTGCCGATCTCAAGTTCTGGACATTTAGTGTTATTCCAACACTGGTTTGGTCTCCATCAAGATGCTCTGACGTTTGATATTCTGCTGCATTTGAGTACCTTAGTGGCGATTATTTTATTTTTCGGAAAAAGTTTATTCAAAGTTACTCTTAAAGAGTGGTTGTTAGTGGTGGTCGGGACGATCCCGGCTGCTCTCATTGGGGTGCTTTTCAAAGACCAAATCGAAGCTCTGTTTGCACGTGATGTGTGGGTGGGCTGGGAATTAGTAGTCACTGGAATCATCATTTTAATCACCGATAGAAAACTCGAGCAACAGACTGCTGAAGGTGCCGTTTCAAAGAAAATTATCGGAGTTCACAACTTGAGTTGGCTAGATGCGCTTTTGATCGGTTTGGGACAAGCTGTGGCGATTATCCCTGGTATTTCTCGGTCAGGCACGACAGTAGCTACTGGTATTTTGCGTGGGGTGGATCGTGAGAGTGCTTTCCGTTTTTCATTTTTATTGGCAATCCCTGCTTTAGCGGGGGCTGGCATCCTCCAACTCAAAGATGTGACTTCAGCAGATTTACAGCAGTTGGCACTTGGGCCAGTCATCGCTGGGTGTATCGCAGCTTTAGTCAGTGGGTTATTGAGTTTAATTATTTTTCATTGGGTGATCAAAAAAGCTCGCTTAGAACTATTTGGTTGGTACTGTTTGGCAATTGGTGCCGCGGCAATCTTTTGGTTGAGATAGTGTTGAGTTCCGATTTTTTTACATCACGACTCCTCTCCTCTAAAATGTAAGGCTTCAGACACATGTTGGGGTGTGACTTGAGTTTCCTGTGCCAGATCAGCAATAGTGCGACTGATCCTAGCTAATTTGACCAGCCCTCTCATGCTGAGCTGGTAGCGGTCATAGGCGGTATAGATTAGGTTCCAACTAGCAGGTAATAACTCACTGGCTTTTTTTAGATCCACTAATGTCGCTTCAGCATTAAGCGAAAAACCATGGGACTGCCAGCGATGTCGTTGGAGTTGGACAGCTGAAAGAATTTTTTCTCTCCAAGGTTCGGCCGATCTGCCAGCATCTATGTTAGTTAACTCTTTGCCAGGAACTTCGCGCACCCAAACATGCACATCAAAACGATCTTTAAGAGGACCTGAGATCCGATGACGATAGTGTTGCTGAGCTCCAGGACTGCAACTACAATTTTTACTTTCGGAGCCAAAAAAACCACAAGGACAGGGATTAGCAGAGGCGATGAGTCTAAAATTGGCCGGATAGCTGACACTACCTTGGACGCGGTTGAGTGTGACGTGGTGATTTTCTAAAGGCTGACGCAAATTTTCGAGACAAGCTCGGTTAAATTCTGGCAGTTCATCTAGGAAAAGTACCCCGCGATGAGCCAATGAGATTTCACCGGGTTTGAGATGTGGTCCCCCGCCTATCAAACTAACCATAGAAATACTATGGTGTGGCTGGCGAAAAGGACGTTCAGAGATCAGTGATTGGGTCTGACCGACTACAGAATAGAGTTGAGTGACCTCCAAAGCCTCTATTTCAGTCAAAGGCGGAAGTAATCGAGGTAAGCACTGTGCCAGTTCACTTTTGCCTGATCCTGGGGGTCCAGTCATCAGGACATGATGCCCTCCCGCTGCCGAAATGATCAAGGCCCGTTTGGTCGAATGTTGCCCGACAATGTGTGAGAATGGATCGGCCGTAGCACTTGGATTAGTGATGCTGGTAAATGGAGTGGGTCGCAGCCAAGTCAACTCTCCCCCATTGGCCCAGTGCAAAAGTTCATTCAGGTGATGTATGAGTCCGATTTTAGTGTCGCTGATGACCGAAAGTTCAGCCGCGTTTTGGTAGGGGAAAATCGCCGTCTCAAATCCAAGTTTTTTGGCGGCCAATGCTAGTGTCAAAGCTCCCCGAATTGGTTTGATACTGCCATCGAGAGATAACTCGCCAAAGAATAGTGTGGTGTCGGTATTTTGTTTGACTTCGCCATACATTTTCAGTATGCCCATGGCAATACTGACATCAAAACTAGAACCATGTTTTTGGAGGTCGGCTGGCGCCAAGTTAACGATGGTTTTTTTGCTTCGGATTTTGATGCCACAGTTAGTCAACGCCGCAGTCACACGTTCGCGAGCCTCGTCCACAGCTTTGGAGGGTAAACCAATGATTGAAAATCCGGGTACTCCCCTTCCCCCATCGACCTCAACCTCTATGCTCAGAGGAATCAGACCTTGGAGTGTCAATGTATGGACACGGGCTAACATGGAGCCACTATAGAAGTGAATCCTTGGATAAACTGTAGCGCGGCAATACGTGTGGTTGAGTGTTTATTTGAGGGCGCTGACTTGTTCTACTAAGCGATTACAGTAACCCCATTCGTTGTCATACCAGCTCACTACTTTGACCAAGTCGCCATCGATCACGTTGGTGAGTGAAAGATCGACAATCGAAGACTCACTTCGGCCCTTGATGTCGCTTGAGACGAGGGGTTCATCGCTGACAGCTAAAATGCCTTGCCATTGTGGTTGTTGACTAGCATCAATCAAAGCCTTATTTACCTCTTCGATAGTGGTCGGTCGACTGGTAACAAAAACCATATCCGAAATCGAACCAACTGGGGTGGGCACCCGGATCGATAAACCATCAAATTTGCCCTTTAGATCAGGCACGACCTCAGTCGTCGAGATAGCAGCCCCGGTCGTAGTGGGTACGATGTTGAGCGCGGCCGCTCGAGCACGGCGCAGATCTTTGTGTGAATTATCGTGTAAATTTTGGTCATCTGTATATGAATGAACAGTGGTCATCATGGCTTTTTTGACTCCAAAAACGGTGTGCATAATGTGAGCCACTGGGGCCACACAATTGGTAGTACAAGAAGCATTTGAAACTACTTGAGCCCCAGGTTCAAATGTATTGATACCGATGATCCCAGTCATGATGTCTCCCCCTTTAGGCGGAGCTGAGATGATCACTTGTTTGGCGCCACCTTGGAGGTGAAGTAAAGCTTTTTCTTTGGAAGTAAATGCTCCAGTCGATTCTAAAACTGTTTCGACGCCATACGTACCCCATGGGATCTTGGCTGGATCGCGTTGCGCTGTAACGATGATTTCGGTCGATCCGATGATGATTTTTCCCAGCACTGGTTGATCATCATTTACCTCTTTGGTGGTCCGCTCGGTTTGGTAACTAATTGGGGTCGAAAACACTCCATAATTGGAGTCGTACTTGAGTAAATGAACCCAGTCAGCCAACTCCATCGAACCTGAAGTATTAATCGCTTTTAACTCAAGCGAGTCACGGTGCTTGATCCACCAAACTCGGAAAGCTGTGCGACCGATTCGACCAAATCCATTGATCCCAAATGTTTTCATGTTTGACCTTTCAATTATCTTGACTGTGTCTTGCTATGTTATTCTGCAAACTCCGTTGTCACTTCATTGCTGACAAAGGTACCGATGTCATCACCATCGACGGCTTTATTGAGATTATCGGCCTCAAATAACTTGAACACCATGATGGCTAGATTATTTTCTTTACACATGGCTAAAGCAGCGGTGTCCATGACTTCGACTCCTGGCATTTCGATAGCATCTTTGAAGGTCAATGTTTTGAAGCGCTTGGCATCATCATATTTAGCTGGATCTTTATCATAGATACCGTTGACCTTAGTAGCTTTCATTACCACATCGCAGTGAAGTTCAAGGGCGTGAAGTGAAGCTCCAGTGTCAGTAGTCACGTAAGGGACTCCGGTACCGGCGGCCAAAATGATCACTCGGTTTTTTTCCATATGGCGAATAGCTTTGCGGCGGACAAATGTCTCTGCGACAGCTGGCATCTGTAAGGCTGATTGGACTCGGGTAGGTACCCCGATTTTTTCTAAGGCATCCTGGAGTGCCAAGGCATTCATGACTGTTGCCAACATACCCATGTAGTCAGCTGTAGCTCGATCGATACCATTTTTAGAACCTGATAAACCTCTGAAAATATTACCGCCCCCGATCACTACTGCGACTTGGACACCTTTGACGTAGACGTTTTTGATCTGGTTGGCGACATCCATGGCGGCTTGAGGATCGATCCCGTACTCTCGGTTACCGACCATTGATTCACCTCCTACCTTAAGGAGAATCCGTTTAAATCGAGGTGCAGACATAATAAAGCCTTTCTAGCTAGGTATTACCATACCCTCCTCTTTAGTCATGGTCAAGTCATGGTCTACTTGCCTGGCATGATTCGTCGCAGATGCGCTTTAGTGCGAAGGAGACTCCAGCGTAGATTATCTGCGATACGGAAGGCTTTATAGAGAGGTGGATTAAGGACGAGGTCATAGGTGCCGACAAACTCGACTAGATCACCACCGTAACCCTTTTTAAAACGATGAAAACCAAACCAGGGGTCACGAGGGTTTGGTTCTGGTCCGAGAGAACCCCACATATCAAACAAAGTACAACCTTGTTGTTTGCCAAATCGGATCATTTCCCACATCATCAGGTTGCTTGCCATCAAGTCACGGTGGACAGCTCGAGAGGCTCCATACGGATAATATAAGACACCATTGAAAATAAACATGATCCAACTTACTAAAACCTGGCCCTCATAGGTGGCTTGGAAAATCCGCATCATGCCAGAGCTACCCAGAGTTTTCCACATTGTGCGGAAATATTCTGGTGAATGGGCAAAAAATCCTTGACGCACGGTGGTTTCAGCTTGGATTTGAAGGTATTCTTCAAGTCCGGCTTCACTGGTATTTTCCACTATCTGTACGCCTTTTTTGGCAGCTAGATTTACGTTGTAACGAGTTTTTTGATTGAGGTTTTCGAATAATTGTTCTTCAGATTTAGTGAGATCAAGTTGGAAAGTATAGCGAGTAAAAAGTGGTCTGCCTGGCTCGGCCCCATTGGTTTGTAGAAACTCGGCAATCCGATGATGGCCAGAAGGAGCACCGACTTTTTGAGCCACATTTGGCTCTAGCTTGATGAAAAGGGCATTATTGTTTTTACCAAGTTGGCGAAGGGCTGCCAGCTGTTCTTCATCAGGCATAAACCCTTTAGGCACATACCCGGCCGTCATGCCGATGACCGGAATGGGATGAAATGTGACCTGAAGGCCTTTTTGAAGTTTAGTGTTATCGAAGAATCCGATCCGCTCCACTTTCATGCCGGTAAGATTGCGGAACACTCCCCATTCCCAAGACTGGAGTGGATGTGACACCACGGAGTTATAGAGTGCATGTTCTTCTTCGCGGATTGGTCTGAGTAGCATTGTGGCTATTATACCTATAAACCTGGCGATAAAAAAACCACCCGCTAGTGGGGTGGCTTTCTCAGGACAGCTTTTTAGCTTTGGGATGACATCAAATGTGTTTCCCTAGCAGTTGTTGGACGAGATCGTTAGCTTCTGAAACGTTCAGACCTTCGGTCCAAGAACCATCATAGCGTTGGACGAAAATCTGCCGAGTATGAAGGTCTACGTCAAACAACAAAATCTTACGGATTTCAACTAACCAGAACAGGTTGTTGTAAAGGACAACCTCTTCATGCGCATTTTCTACTTCTGCTGCACAGTAGGCACTAAAAGCCTTATTGTTTGGATTCAGCAAAAAGACTTCGTCGAGTTGCGCTACATTGGCCATGATTCTTCTCCGTTTTTTTAACTCAAAGCTGTTTTAACGAACTGGTACAGAGTACCAAAAGACAGGTGTGTATTGTAGCACAGCATTCAACCCATAATGATTTTATCGAGGTTGAAGTGTGGTAGAATACTCGAGCCTCTGTTGGCCCTCTGTTTTTATAACAGGGGGCTTTTTTTATTTTCAGGGCAAAAGTAGCTAGCGGCTTAATTTTCCAAAAAAGCTTTGATATCCATATCGCCATGTAGCACGGCATCAAGCTGGGAGTCATCGAGGACCAACCGGCGACCCGATTGTGCCGATGGTGTGATGAATGGTTTATCTGGGAAGGCGGCGGTGCCGGTGGCCGAATTTCCAACGGGTAACTCCAAGAGTTTAGGATCAATATCAGCCAAAAAACGACTTCGCAAACTGTACTGGCTGGCACCATACACCCAACGCCGGCGGGCATAACTCAAATATAATTTTTCTTTGGCGCGAGTGATCCCGACATAACATAGCCGGCGCTCTTCTTCCATTTGGTCAGGATCAAGTAACGATCGACTGTGAGGCAAAAGTCCTTCTTCCATACCCACCATAAACACCACCGGAAACTCTAGACCTTTGGCAGAGTGCAAGCTCATCAGCGTCACTGCTTGGGCGGGCTGGTCAGAAGTGGCATCGGCCATGACTTCATCTTGGACCAGGGCGACATTTTCGAGAAAAGTGGAGGTACTCGTAAACTGTCCGGCTACGTTGATCAACTCTTGGATATTTTCTAAGCGGCTGACATCTTCGGGATCTCGTTCGTCAAATTGATCTTGAAAATTTACCGTTTTAACAATTTCCAACAACAGTGGTTGGGGCGTTAGCTGGGCGACCTCGGGGTGTTCAGTCAGCCAAGTTTCAAAAGTAGTGAAGCGGCGTTTGCCAAGTTTTAGAATGCGCTCTCGACTGACAGTGTCTTGAGGATTGGTGACGACTCGCAGATAGGCCAAAAGATCTTTTACTTCTTTTCGTTCATAAAATTTGAACCCACCTACCAAGCGATAAGGGATGCCATGACGGACGAACTGCTCTTCGAAAGGCCGAGATTGGGCGTTGGTTCGATACAAAATCACGATATCTCGATAATCGTAAAGGGGATGAAGTTTGCTGATTTCTTGGGTGATCATCTGAGCCTCATCTTCACCAGTGGGAGCCTCGAACACTTTGATTTTGTCAGCCGCGGGGTTGGTGGTCCAAAGATTGAGAATGGGATGGGCAGTGGTTTGGGAAATCACTTGGGTGGCGGCATCCAAAATAGTTTGAGTGGAGCGATAGTTTTGTTCAAGTTTGTATTCGGTGAGCTGAGGAAAATCTTGTTTCAGCTGGAGCATGTTGCGATAATCTGCGCCACGCCAAGCATAGATACTTTGAGCGAAATCTCCCACCACGTAGACATTATTCTGAGGTCGGGCGAAAAAGAGGGTCAATTGATATTGGGCTTTATTGGT
>CAYQZC010000013.1:0-11650 GCA_964421945.1 uncultured Pseudomonadales bacterium | reverse complement strand
GGCACCACTGACATGGCGATAATGCCCAGTACCACTAGGGTGAAGTTTTCTTTGACGGCTGGTAAATTTCCAAAGAAGAAACCCAGTAAAGTGAAACTTGATACCCAAGCCACACCACCGACGATGTTGTACAAAATAAACTGAGAATAATCCATTTTACCGATCCCAGCCACAAACGGGGCAAAAGTGCGCACAATCGGTACAAATCGAGCTAAGATGATGGTTTTGCCACCGTGTTTTTTATAGAATTCTTGAGTTTTATCAATGTGAGATTGGTTGATAAAAGGGATCTTAGGATTATCGACGATTTTTTGGCCAAAAAAGTGACCAATCCAATAATTGACAGTATCACCAAGGATAGCTGCTGCCATCAATAATATCAATGAAATCCATAAGTTAAATGAACCCAAAGCTGAAAGTGCCCCAATCGCAAACAAAAGTGAATCACCAGGTAAAAATGGTGTCACGATAAAGCCAGTTTCAGCAAAAACGATGGTAAACAAAATCCCATAAGTCAGGGCTCCATACTGGGCCACGATCTCTGCCAAATGGGTATCAATGTGCAAAATAAAACTCAAAATAGAGGAAAGAATAGACATAGGGAATATCCTAACATTTTTTCAGTTTCTGGCCAACCCACATTGAGTTGACATGGTTTGTGCGTAAAAGATCTAATTGCCAACCATAGCCAGTTTTGGGTATTTTATAGGTAATCTTCGGTAAACATACGCCCAAAGATAATCCCGAATCGGGAAAAGGATTTTATGCCTATTACTCTCTATAAACGCCAACGTCAAAGCGTAGATTATATCGCCCAGTACATCCAAAAGAATGGTTATTCACCGACCTTGCAAGAGATTGCTAATGCCATTGGAGTATCCTCTTTGGCCACAGTGCACGAACATTTGCAAGCCTTGCAGCGTAAGAAGGTCATCAAAAAATTTGAGGGTACTGTGCGCGGCATTGAGCTGATCGATCGCACCTTTATCAAAATGACAGATAGTGTCGATATTCCGCTGATGGGCTTTATCGCCGCTGGTTCACCGATCGAACCCCACACCGACCCCAACGCCACTTTCAAGGTTTCCCCAGAGATGATCACCGGTAAGCGCCGAGCCTATGTCCTCCAAGTCAAAGGTAAATCCATGATCGAAGATCACATTGATGATGGCGACTATGTGGTGATCGAAGAAACCCAAGATGTCAGCAATGGAGATATTGTAGTGGCTCTGCTCGACAATGGTTTGGCCACACTCAAGCGCTTTTACAAAGAAGTCACCCGAGTCCGACTGGAGCCAGCCAACTCTACTATGAGTCCGATCTACGCCACCAACGTCCAGATCCAAGGTAGAGTAGTGGGATTGATCCGAAAATTCCAGTATTAAAAATTCGTGTGTCAGGCAAAAAAAACCCTACCACTAGGGTAGGGCGGCTAAACTAATTGTTTAGACCTAAGAAGGTATCAAACTCTGACACGGCCTTGGATGACACTAGGGCATACAGACCTTGCATGAGCATCATATACTGCTTGGCTACCACTAAGCAAAACTCAGGGTAGCGGTGAGGGTCAATCGCCAAAAATGTCAGCAACTGCAAAAGTGCTTGAATGCTGTAAAACACGTATTCAGTATCTTCCTCAGTAGCAAATACCCGCCACGAGTTTTGGAAATCCTCAGGCGTCGTGAACATCAGAATTTGTTTGGCGAACTGCAGCTTGGCGGGGTCATCAAAAAACTGCGAGTGAATCAACCTCGAGAAACTGCCCGTCCAGATGTAGGAAATTAACCATTCATTTGCCTCAGTAACTTGTTCAAGTTCGGCATTTTTAGCCAACTCGAACAAAGTCTTGCCCACAGCATTTTTCTCGGCTTGGTAAGCCGCTTTCAGCTTGGTCCATGCCAGAAAGCGTTCTTCTTTGGTGTGCAGAGAAATTCCGTCCACTCGTAGCGAGATAGGTTCCTCAAAGCGATAGTGATAGAACGCCTGCCCCATGGTTTTGGCCCTGATACTTACATCTTTGAAAAACGACTCAACTGGCAGAAGGTCTAAAAATCCAAAATCCTGAACGGTGGTCATAAGCTTGGCGGTCAGCATTTGAGGCTTATACCACGAAAAGCGGCCAAACAATGCTTTGACTACTTGGCGCGAGAAAGCCCCAAATGTCAGCATCTGAGCCAGCTTTTTCTTATTTTTCTCCAGCCGACGGTAGTCTTCATAGAGGTATTGGCCAATTTCAAGGCCAAATGTCACCCTGATCAGAAAGCTATTGGAGACGATGAATAGCAGGACTTCTCTCAGATCGGTAGCCACTTCGGCATCAGGCTCATTTGCAATGAGCTTAGCCATCTTGCCAGGTAGCTTGTCAAAAATCGCCTCTACCAGATCGCCTAAACCTTGGGCCAATGCCTGATCATCAAGTCGATGATTTATCAGTTTGCCAAAGGTGCGACGACGAAATAGAAAAATCTGACCTTGCAACAGCCACTCGGCTAAGCACTGGTGATAATCATCAGCATGACGAAGTTCAGCTCGCTTATCGCCAGCAATGGCCTTCGCCAGGCTGGTCAACAGTCGAGAGCCACGAAAAATATACTCACCTGTTTCTGTGAACACGTAGGTTCTCCTTTGGGAACGTTTGTTAACGATCAAGATCCAAAAGACTTGAATCATCCAGGATTATACCAGAAGCATCCTAGAATCACGTGATATAATATGTTATGGGATTTAATCCCAAGATACTTTCTCAAGATCGTTTACATTCGTGACACTTTGGAGGTCACCGTGAATAGAATCACTGTCATCGTACTTTCTGCCCTCGTGTTTTCATTGGCAATTTTTCAGTTAGCCTGTGGCATCGGATACTTAACGTCTGACCGTGTACCAGATGTGATTAATCAATATTTTGTTGAGGTCACAGGAATCTGCGTCGTGATCGGCATCCTCGCCATGGGCGTGCCCATGATCATCCAAGATCACACCAACACTAAAGTGACAAACTTGATGATGCTTTTTCTGATCATTGGTGGGATTGGTTTTGCTGGTATAGCGTTTGTCATACAGCAAAAAACCGAAACCATCTCGCCGTATCTTTGGTTTTACATCATTAATCTCATTGGATCAGGTGCCAACTTTGTTATGGCACTTGAGTGGGATCGGTAAATACTTGAGCCCTGAAGCGTATAGCCTCAGGGCTCTTTTTTTGGTAAAAAAAAAGTCCTCATGGTAGAATCATCGCCAGATGTGCCACTACAGGTTGTTCCTGCCTCTACACATCAGCTCGCTCACATCGATACTGTAGGAGGAAAAACATGACTCAAAAGCATAACTTCGACGATCTGCTGGAAAAGTGGGCTCGACCTTTTTCGAGCCTGATGCTGGTGCTTAGTAGCATCGTAGGTATCTGGTTTATTGCTTCAGACTCCACGCCAGAATGGATCAAGGCAGACTTGCTGCCAATCGTGGGTAGCTGTCTCTTCTTGGGATTTGCGATCGGCTTCGTCGGTATGTGGCTGATGGACAAAGTATTGCCCAAGCCCGCCACGATGCTTATCACTTTATTCTCAAGTGTGACCTTAGCTTTTGCGGTGATGGCGCTGGCAATCCAAAATGATTCACAATCCATTTCCATCATCACCTATGAAGCACTAGCACTACTCATCCTAGCCGGGACCATATTTGGTGCCAAACTAGGTGGCTGGCTCTTCGAACACCCCTATATGTAGTATGTGATTGCTACGCCCTATGGAATATTCCGTAGGGCTTTTTTTATTAAAAAAAACTCACTGATTTTACCCCATAAAAAAACCGTCAGGATAAATCCAGACGGTTAATGTAAAACTCAACGTACATCCAGCACTTGATCGACTACGAGATCTTTTGACGAGTCAAAAGTGCACTGCAGGTCAAAATTCCTGTTTTCTCGTCGGTGACTGCTTCCACCATGGTCACAAAATCTAAGCGGTCAGGAAATGCCAGAAACGCATCCCGTTGCACCAGATATACCACCCCCCAGACCTTGGGCGGGAGGTTGGTGGCTTTGGCGGTAGTGTGCATCCAAAGCACCTCACCCCGAGCATAATTTGCTGTGTCGAGCGTGAAGCTGATCTCGTCAAGTTGGGACGGGATCACCATCGCGATCTGCCCCATGGTGTTGAGCACATGGATGCGCTTGCCAGTGGCGTTGACGAGCTTCGCTTTGGAAACGTCAGTGTACACATCAAAACGCAATGCCGTGAGAAAGTCGGGAAAAGGAGGGTTGAAATCGATAGTTATGTCATCAGGATCATAATCGTTGATTTCAAAATCATCGAAACCCAGCTCTTCCAGCGCAGTCTTGACATATTCGAGCAACAAGGGCACGCCAGTGAAAAGATACGTGATCGACTCAGCGTCATCCATATTGGAAATTTTTTGTACCTCCTCGCGCAGGAAAAAAATGATTTCTCCTAGTGTCTGAGGTAACATCGGTGTCAGATCGACGATACTGTCTGGATTAACTTTTTGAGGCATGTGTGCCTTCCTTTATAGTTGAGTGTAAACGAGCGTAGCCCATATTTTATCATATTGGGACTTTTTAGTCTGGTAACTCGTGCTCTCCCCGGCACTTTTTAGTTTTTAGACCAAAAAAAAGCCCCTCACAGTAACCTGTGAAGGGCGGTAGAAAGTATTCAAGTGTCTAGGATTCATCATCCTGTGGTGGCGGGGTAGTACTCCGAGGCAACCATGCACCACCTGGCCGCAATCCTGGAGGAGGCGGTGGTGGAGGCTGAGTCGCAAACGGATCTTTCACACCAGCAGATACCGATGGAGAGGCAGGCGACGGGGAAGCAGTCGGCCGGGAAAATTGGATTTTACTACCGGTCTTCAAGGCTTCCAACGCTACAAGCACTTCTGCGATCGAATCAAACTTGTCCTTATCGTCATACTCCATCATCCGGGCCACAATTGCTTGCAAGCCGGTGGAGTATTTGGTTTTAGCCAGCCGCTGGACCAATTCCGCATGTGCATCCCAATTGGAGGGAGGATTTGGCATCATCAATCGCATGAGTTGTAAGAAACTTGCTCCTGATGACTTCATAAAAGCATCCCGCTGACTAGCAGACTGCCACCGAGTGAAGGGGAAGGGCACATACTTATCTTGATCAGATAGTTGTGCATCCACCATCATGTGAAAAGCTGTAGCCCCCAGCGAATGCATATCCATAAAGGGATTGGGGTAGTCACCCCGCAGCTGGGCCATTGATGAAAACGCGAACGTTCCCACCACTTCATTCTTATAACCGGGCATCAAAATCGCCGCGATTCCAAGGTCGATCACTTTGACCTTGACACCAGTCGATGTGAACCAGATTTTGATGTTATCAGGCTTGATGTCCCGATGAATGATCTGGGGATTGTTGGTATGACATACCGTCAACCCTTTGCACACCTCGATCAGGATATCAATGATCACTTCTTCTGGTTGCTGCTTTTTGGAAGCAGTGGTGACGGTGCCACCATCGAGATACTCCATGATCAGAAAGTGCTTGCCTTTGATCTCGAAGAGTCCATACACCTTGACGATGTTGTTTTGGCTAGCACTCAACTGGATGAGTACTCCTGCTTCCTCGTTAAACCGTTTGGCCTGCGTGGGATTCAGCAACTCTTTGATAGCTACTGTCCAAGGGGCCATGCCCTGAGGTGTGGGAACGGTAATCGTCAGGTGCTCTGCTTTATACACAGCCCCAAAACCACCTTGTCCCAGCACATCCACGATCCGATAGTCACCTAAAATATCACCACGCTTATACGTGGCTTGTGAATTAGACATTCACATCGCTCCTTATCTCATGAGACTTGTTTCCACAAAGGTGAGATTGTGAATTCTCCCCGACTATCCAGCTTATTCTGCTGATCAGGAAAAACATCACTGATATCAAAATTATGGACCTCTAAGTAAGCAGCCAAAGCTGCCCGCAAAGTCGATTCACCTTGATACCAATCAGTGGGGAAGACCCCCCATTGTTCATAGGCCGGCCCAAAGGGGGCGAAACCTACAAATTGCCGGATCACATCGTATCTCAAAGCGTTATTCACACTTTTTGGTAGATCAGCTACGCTCTGCAGCACGGTGTCACAGACACCGATGATTGCGGGAAGCAGTCGCCAACCAGATCCATACACGACAAAGTAATCCATTTGACGAGAAGTCATAGCTTCCTCAAGTGTGGCGTGCACAAATGGTGCAAATGCGACACTAGGAAAAGCTTCATTTTGACCTGTCGTCACCAACGTCCGGAGTGATTTTGGTACCAATTCATTCTCCGGCATGATCACCAGCACTTGTTGGTTCTTGAGCGACTTGGCTAATGCCAGCAGCGAATCAGTATCCATCAAGTGGGGATCAACGATGATATGCAGGGCTTGATCAGGTATTTGATTGGGTTGCAGTGAAGAAACCCCCAAATCATTTAGCGTTTCCGCAAAAAATTGATCTGGATCAGAAATCTGATAATCAGGCACCCGGCAAAGGTTCATGGGGACTCCAAGATTGAAGCCCAACGGCCGGACTACCATTTCGATCCCACGGAAAGTAATGGCTGTGGCTAACACATTCAGCCAATCGCCATACATCACCATGGTGTCATAGGTTGCTTTGAGAGTGCTCGAAAGTCTGACCTCACGGCCAGCATTTTGAGCGAAGAACCCCCACCACATTCTCGTCTCAGCATCACGATGTTCGCTTTGATTAAACGAGTAGGCAGGTGTCTTGATCACATCAATTGCCATTGCACACCTCCTCGGTGTTATTTTGTGTAATCGGTAACGACGTCAAACAGATTTGCCGCATCACCCATGGGGTAAAACCTCATAGGTAGAGTGTTGCCAGCAGATTGCTGCCATTCATCGAGCAAGCCAGTTTGATCCGTCGTGGATTTATATTCATAAATCGCACGGGCACGGTCATTGAAGGTCATGCCTCGGCGGCTCACCGGTTGAGGGCCACCCATCAGAGTTTCATTCCAACCTAACATGGCATGGAAAGCATAGGGGAACAAATGGCGGATAAACCGCACCCATTCCAACATGCTGATGCCACAGGCTGTGAAGTTATAAGTCGCATCCATTTGCAGATACACTTGGTATCCCATTTGGAGCGCTTCTAGCGCCGCGTACATCACCGTGTAGGGAGTACCCATCCCGAAAATCAGGACTTTGCGCTGATAGTCATAAGCGGTACCTTGCGGCATCCCATACTGGGAAGCAAACATGATCTCCTGCAACAGATTGCCGTTAGTCCCACGCAGTCCATTGGGGACACTAGGACTCAGGGCATTCTTGTGGATCGGAATAATCCGCATATCTGGGGCTGTGATGCCACTTGCACGTTGATCAGCCGCAGAACTCATCGCCCGCTTTAAAATCTCCTGCATGAAAGGCACCCATTTGGGAAGAGCTTTCGCCCCAGTACCAGTGGGTTCCACGCAGTGGATAAAATCGAACAAAAACTTACGAAATTCTCCGTCCCGTGATTCACCATGAATGGCAATCAACTCGGGAAGAGTCAGATATTGAGCCGGCTGACCATCGTCAGGCATCGCTCGCTTTTCTTGGGCATAGCGCAGCCATCGCTGGCCACGCAGCTGTTGAAGCACCGATCCTGACTTTGACTTGGCGGCAGCAATGTCATTGCTGCGTTCTAGAGCCGGCGGAATTTCCATTTTGCCATAGACATAACGATCAGCGTCTTGTTGCTCAGATACTATCATTTGGGCATAGTAATCAGCCGTGATTTTTACACGAGTGATTGCCCGCAAGTTGACGTGGTCATCTGTCACATGGGCATCATGGACGGCGGCTACTAGAAAACCTTCACGTTCCAAATACTGCATCAAAGCCTCAGCCTGATCATAGACCAGACCACTTGAAGGCATCAGGCCATCAAACGAGCCTTGCTGCAGCAAATCACACCCGATGACGAGCGGCCGACGAACCACATGGCCTTTGCTGTTGAGATGGAAACCGACATTCCCAACGGAGATGATCGGAGATCCTAAATCGTTGAGAAACTGTTGATGCCTAAAAGTAGGCGGTTTTCCTTCACTCACAGCAGAGTAGTTGTGGTTCAGACGCTCGCTATTAGCGGTATTCACAAAGAGCGGCTGTTGCAGTTCAAAATCTGTATTTGTCTGTGGAGACATGGTTTTGTGTTTTCCTTTCACACATTGGTGAATTAGAGAAATTGATTAAAATGTTTTGGAAGTAATCTCAAATAAGCAAAAAGGGGGACAGACAAGCTGCCCATCCCCCAAATATTTTTACGATACGCTGACTCGGATTTTTACTCCGGGAGCTTTTCGTGTGGGATCAGCGAGGACATCGCCAATCTCCAATTGATCACCGTCTTGCAGTTCAAATGCCCCTTGCGGGTCACGTGACAGCACTTCTTCACCGTTAAGCTTGACCGTAGTCGAAGCTTCTGGGTGCAGGTACAGTCCCACTTGATTGCCTTGACGAATGACCACTAACTGCTGTTTACTGATCCCCCGACGGACATCTTTACCGTCATGAAAGGGAACTGTAAATGGCTTGATGTCGATATCGGGGACCATTTGGTTTCCCACTGATCGCCCTACGACATATGATTTTTCGGCCATTGGTATTTCTACCTTTTGGCCGTCCTCGAGTCCAGTTTTGAGTTCGATGTTGTAGAACCAGACTTCAGGAATTGCTCCCTGAGCCGCCGCTCCGATAGGGACTACGGCGCCAAATGAATTGGCCTGGACCACTTCGGCACCCTGTAGTGATTCACCACAGACTGCACAATCGGCATCAAAAAATTCATTGAGGTGATTGCAATGCGGACAGAGCTTCATATCGTCCATTATTGACTATCTCCCGACCCCATGCCTTTCAGCATGTTGAGATCGAACGAGTTGGCGAGCAGCGTTCCAGCTGCCCGAGCTTTGTCTTGATCTCCCGATCCCATGCCATCCAATACATCGGTCAAAATGGCCGACTGTTGGTGCAACCCGGTTTTTTGAGCTTGGGATTGCAGCATGGTGAGTTCTTGAGAAATACTCGCGATTAAGGCGGCATTATGCATGGTTTGAGCCACACTTAGGCGACTCAGAGCATCAGTGATGTTCGACATAACGCCAGTTTGGCGCATGGTAGCAACAACCGATTGATCTTCCACCACGAGACTGCTGTCACGGGTAAAGGTCTGGATCATGTCGATGGTTTCCTCATGAGGACCATCGGTCAACTCATAGGTAATCGTCATGGTGGCGATCACCTGCTCCCAAGTGGCAACGCCAGCTGGGATTTGGATGTTTTCGCCCACCAACACTATCAAGTAGGGAATACCTTGGACGGCATTAACAACCCCTACGTTCTTGTCGACCAGCCAGTTGGCTGAGCGAGGGTCGATCGGACTGAGCCGAGTCGACCCACGATAGATCTCAAACTTCTTGGTCTGAGGATCAGCGAAAAAGCTAAAACCGGGAGCAGCTTTGATTTCGACAGCAACTTTGCTAGCTACAGCCAGTGAGGCCTTCGCAGCATTCATCGCCATCAGTGCATCGAGGCCAGTCCCATCCGAAAGGATGTGAAAGAACGTGCCATGGGCCTTGAGGACCAACTCGTCCATGAATGCTTGGTTATAGCCCAGGCTTACGCCGTAGACATAAAACTGCATTTCATTGGCCGCGATCTTGTTTTCAGCCAACCATAAAGTGGCTGCTGTATCACTCATTTTATTGGAATTGATTTTCATTGAACCTTGGGTGCTGTGACCATCACTGATGAAGTGAATAACCTTCACCAACTCAGATCGAGCCAGCAAAGCATCAATAGCTTCGCTGAGAGGTTCGCAGAAACAGGTCATATCATCGGTCCGAACATTGCTGATTTTACTCAGCATTTCATTCCGAGACTTGGCTGTGACTTCTTGTAAATCAAACAGCCAATACTTGGTACTTGAACCAGAAAACATGATCATGCCCAAAATGTCACCATCCTGAGCATTTTCAACGATAGCTCGAGCCGCTTGCTTCAGCGCCTCGATACGGCCATCAGTCTGCATACTGCCACTGCCATCGCCCACAATAACCTGGGCTGATCCAGTGAGACCCTGACTTGCATTTTTCTGCACCTGAGGGTCATTTGCAAAAACACTGAACGTTCCTTGCACCCGAGTCGTGCCATTCGATTTCACGTAGGCAGGTTTTTGGTGCAGTTGTGTATCTACCCGAAATAACTGAGTCATGTTTCATAGCCTCCTGAGCTATTGTCTTAAACTTGAGCAAGGCAGGCAGCCCTTAGGCTACCTGATATCCATTAACACGTAGGACGTCGGCGGTGGTGCAGAAATGCACATTGGGGTGATTGATCAAACGCTCCAGCATCACTTCTTCCGAAGTCATGTCGGTACCCGCAAAGTTGGGGGCTTTTACCGAAACTTGAGCGTCGACCACAAGCCACACTTCGAAGCCTTCATCGGCTGCGTCAATGGCTGTTTCACCGGCGCAAAAATCGCCGCAGTCACCGATCACAACAACGATCTCGACTCCGTTGGCACGTAACATCGCGCCCGTCCACAGCTTTTCGCCGGTGGACAACTGCATCATCGAATAGCATTCTGGGCAGAGGCCCGGGAACTTCTTCGACGGCTGTTGGCCTTTGCGGAGAAATTGGACACGCGGATTCGCCATCAGCGCCCGGTAAATCCGGGGATGAATGTGAAACAACTTGTTGAACGGATTGCTGTGAGGCGGCCACACCATGTAGCCACCAGCTTTCAGGCTGTTAGCCCAATCGCGCAGGGTCACAGCGGTGAAATTGACGGTGGGCTTCAAAAAGTCCCGACCTTCATTGATCCACTGCTGGACCGTAGCACCAGTCACCCAAGTCATTCCCGGTACTCCATTGTAGCTCGAAGCCACGGTGGGGTTATCATCCGGGTCATGGGCATCTTGCGAAGCCATCACAAACGCACCACGTGCATTGGCAGTGAGAACCACTGCTTCCTGATTGTTGATCACATCTAGGCCACCTGCCACTGGCAGTTCGGCCTGGTCGCCACTGTTTTCGGGCACCGGTAAAAAGGTGCCTTGGATATCGACGACTTGGAGACCAACTTTAGGACCAAAAGCGGGAGGCTGTTCCACTGGAACAGTTTTAAACGTGTAGGGCAGTCCGGTTTTTCCGGCCATGGTAAACATCTCCTTTTGAGATTATTTGGAACGTTATAGAGAAAAGATAGACAAATCCCAGCGCAAACGCACCGAGAGATGAGCTGTCCGTAGTAACACTTGGACAGTGGTCACCTTTCAACCTTGCTCTTTAGTCGTCAGTTGCAAAGCTCAAAGGTAACCACTGAAAGTATTACTTTTTGAAATTACTTCTTATCATTTCTTTTTTTTGACACTTGTTTACTTGTTAAATAGCTTGCGCAAAGCAATGTTAAAAAAATAACCTTGCATCGCGAAAACAGAAACCCCGCATTCTATCAACTATAGGACGAAAAAGTCAAGGAGAGGTATAACTAGTGTGTATTAATACCGCCGCCACCTTGGTGCCAATCGGCTTTGGTGAGCAGAGGGGCAAAAACATCATCATCCAATGAAATGTGTAACTGAGCTAACTCAGCTTCGGTCGGCACCTGATC
>CAYQZC010000012.1:0-13283 GCA_964421945.1 uncultured Pseudomonadales bacterium | reverse complement strand
AAAAATCAAGTGAACCTTGAGGTGCTACTAAATACATAAAACACAGATCAAGCTCACAGCCTTTTCCCCAATCACGTTGGGTTTTATCGCTACGCGACGCACCTTGGGTCCGACCTTCATAGTTTTCACGGCTTACCCAATGTAAATTGGTAAGAAATGGATGAGGTAGATTTTCTGATACATCAGTCTCGGGGTTGGGCACTGCACTTATAGCTTTGACTTGGAGACCAGTTTCTTCCCTGACTTCACGTTCTGCCGCTTCATGGGGTAATTCATCAGTCTCGACATGGCCACCAGGAGCTAACCACAAACCCAATTTTTTGTGTTTTACCATCAGGATTTTATGATCGTGAATCAGGAAACCAGCCACTGTCCAACAGCGTTTAGCAGGAAAAGAATGTAATACAGCCATGGGGAATTTTACCATGGACACTGACATCTAGAGTAAGCTCATCTGGACTCCAGCTCTTTTTTGCGGAGTAAAACTAAAATCCACCGGACATTCCACCAAACGATTCCATTTGTTTTTAAATTTCACTAGACCTTTTTTGAGACCAAAATCATAGACATCTCGAGTGATCGCCACGTCTTGCAGACAGTAATCTCGAAGTTTTTCAAATTGCTTGGTTTGATAATACTTGATCGCGTCCAAACCATGACCGGTTTTACCCACACCAAGTGTTTCCTGAGCTACTGCATCCAAACCGATCCTATGTCCAGCACTTTTCTTGATCCGTAGCATCAAATCTAAAGTTGGAATGGTAGTGATATCTCCTGAATAATAAGGCACCATCGTCTGCATATCGAACCCATCGATGTTAAAACCTACCACCACATCGGCTTTTTCCAAAAGTGGAAATAACTTTGGCAAATCTGGCTCAAAATAGCTTTGCATCTCACCTTTGCCGTTGCCACCTTCCCTGACACAAACTCCGACAAACGAAATCTGCAATTTATCGGGAAAGTACCCTCCGACATCATCAAATGTCTTTTGGGTTTCCACATCTAAAAAAACCTGTAACATAGGTCACTTTCACAACAAGATTACTACGAAATTATGCCGCTTCAAATCGCCTTGCCACTTCACTCCAGTTCACGACATTCCAAAAAGCTTGAATATATTCTGGGCGACGATTTTGAAATTTCAAATAGTAAGCATGTTCCCAAACGTCCAAACCTAAAATAGGTGTTTGGCCGCTCATCAAGGGAGAATCTTGATTTGGGGTAGTGATGATGGCTAACTTGTGATCTTTATTTACCACTAGCCAGGTCCAACCCGAACCAAAATGGCCGGTGGCAGCTTGGGTGAATTGGTCCTTGAAAGCGCTGATTTCGCCAAAAGCGTCTTCGATAGCTGTGGCTAAGGCACCAGTCGGTGTCCCTCCACCTTGGGGCGATAAAATAGTCCAAAACAAAGAGTGATTGGCATGTCCTCCACCATGGTTTTTCACCACAGTCTTGATGGTATCTGGCAGTGTCTCCACTCGGGCCACTAATTCTTCTACACTCAAAGCCTGCAAATCTGGATGTGACTCGAGACCGGCATTGAGTTTATCGATGTAGGTTTGATGATGTTTGGTGTGATGTAAACGCATAGTAGCTTCATCAAAATGAGGCTCTAAAGCAGCGTATTCATAGGGTAAAACTGGTAATGTATGCATGAAAACCTTTCAAGGCCGGCGCTGACCAAGTACGTCTAATAATTCTTGTACTAAATACCCAATAAATGCATAGGTAAAAATAGCGAAGAGAGTCGTAAACTCCAGACTAAAGCCACCTCTGACCGAAGGGGTCGGGAATGCCAGTAAAAACGGCTGTAGGAGTGGCTCGGTCGTCTCATAGACCCATGCCACTACCGGAGCGGTACTACGAGCACCCAGGAGCTTGAGCACAAACCTAAAAGCTAAACCCAGCTCTACTAAACCAAATAACCAGGTTGCCACTTCGCTTAAGAATGCTCCGCTGACTTTGGCAGATCGTGATTTTTGATTTGTCATACTTTTAGTGTATCAAGTGAGTCAACCCGCTTCATCAATAATGCGCTTGATTTCGATCAATCGGTCTCGACCTTCACCTTGTAGGAAAGCTGTGATCTGATCTGGGCTCGGTTGTGCCGGTAAACCTGACCACACAGCCGCCCCTATCGAGACTCCGCGAGCACCAGCCTCCAAGGCTTGGCGCAAAGTATCTTTGGCACTGGGGTAATCCGACTGGTTTAAGCGCACTAGCCAAGGGATATCCAACTCAGAAGTCAAAGTCGCAGCTGTCAAGGCGTCGACCGGAGCATCCAAGATCATCAGATGTGCACTTGATCTCATTTCCTGGACCATGGTGATGGTATCCTCTGAAATTTTCTGAGGACTCTGATCACTCGTAATCAGCTGTAGATCAAGTACTAGCTCCGTCTTTAGGTACTCACAATAATCGAGCATTTCAGCTACAAACTGTTTTTTTTGCATGGCAGCTGGTTCGGATGGGTGATACGAAAGGCCCAGCTTTACGACACCATAATTTGAGGCAATCACTTCAGCATTCCAATCAGGAGGAATTACTGGCAAAGCTAAGGGATCGT
Source organism: uncultured Pseudomonadales bacterium (assembly GCA_964421945.1). Taxonomy (GTDB): domain Bacteria; phylum Patescibacteriota; class Microgenomatia; order UBA1400; family PJMF01; genus BOKX01. The sequence goes on along the minus strand of CAYQZC010000012.1, from coordinate 10,711 downwards.
TTTCTTGGGTAGATTCAAGTCGCAAAGCCACCCCGACTTTTTTAGCCTTGTGCTCCACATGTGGTAACCCGAAATCAGGGTCAAGAAGTAACCCACTCACGACTTGAGACCAAACACTGATAATCTGGCGATATAAAAGACTTAGCGCTTCTTTTTGAGTGATCGGATCACAACCTAAACGTCCAGCTATTGAAACCACATCATCGAGGGCCAGAATACTCCAGCCACCTTGTGCTGACTGCAGTGTCGAGACTTTCATCGTACCAGTATAGCTGGTCGAAGGCTGTTTAGCCTAGTCGTATTGCTGTTGTCTGGGCTTAAATGAGCTGGCTGGTCGAGGTGAAAAACCTCGGCCACTGCCGCCACCACTCGATCGACGATCTCCGCCTCGGAATGGAGGGCGACTACCGCCGCGATCTCCACCACCACTGCGACCACCTCGGAAAGGAGGTCGGCTACCGCCTCTGTCCCCACCTCGGTCACCGCGATCTCCGCGTTGTGCTCGGGCTGCAGCGTCTTGCTCAGCCGTTAACATGGAAAGCTTGATCTTGCCATCATCTTGGATTTCAGACACTCTGACGTGGACCACATCGCCAAGTTTGACGATACTAGCTGGATCATCAACATATTCAGTTGACATCGCTGACACGTGGACCAAGCCATCTCGGCCTGGTAAGAATGTGACGAATGCGCCGTAATTTTCAATACGCACCACAGTCCCATCAAACTCGTCACCGACTTCCACCACGCGCATCATGTCTTCAATCATCTTGACTGCGACATCAATCTTGGCTTGATCAGGTGAAGATACATTGACGATACCTAATTGGCGATCTTTATCTTCATCGACATCGACCTGGGCCCCACTGACTTCGATGATACTCTTGATCATCTTGCCACCTGGTCCGATCAATTCACCAATCCGACTGGCTGGTACTGTCAATTGTTGGATCTTGGGAGCGTATTGTGATAATGCAGTTCTTGGCTCACTGATAGCTTCCAGCATTTTACCCATGATGTGAAGACGACCTTCTTTGGCTTGAGCCAAAGCTTGAGTCATGACTTCCAAAGTCAGACCTTTGATTTTGATGTCCATCTGGATAGCAGTGACACCATCTTTGGTGCCGGCTACTTTAAAGTCCATATCTCCGACATGGTCTTCCATACCTTGGATATCTGATAAAACTACGTGGTTACCTTTGCCATCGGTGATCAAACCCATAGCGATACCAGCTACTGGAGCTTTGATCGGGACACCGGCTGCCATCAATGACATGGTCGATCCACAGACAGATGCCTGGGAAGTCGAACCATTTGAACTGACGATCTCAGTCACGACGTGGATGGTGTATGGGAACACTTCTTGAGATGGGATCATTGGCAATAATGCTCGTTCAGCCAATGCACCATGACCAATTTCTCGGCGTTTGGGAGCTCCAAACCTGCCAGCTTCACCAGAAGCATAAGGAGGCATGTTGTAGTGGTGCAAGTAATGACGCACGTTTTGGCCACTCAGATCTTCAATGTTTTGGCCGAGTGAAGGGGCTCCTAGCGTGGTGATCGTCAAAGCTTGGGTAGCTCCACGTTTAAACATGGCAGAACCATGAGTGCGTGGGAAAATATCGACTTCACACCAAATCGGGCGAATTTCAGTCAGTTTGCGACCATCTGGGCGGACGCCATCTTCCAAGATCATTCGGCGAGCCTCTTCTTTCATCAAATCATGGAACACACCTTTGATGGCTGATTCTGAAATCAGATCTGCAGCATCTTCAGCTTTGCCTTTGTTGAGCTCGGCGGCGATTTTAGCTGCTACTTCATCAGCCCCAGTAGGTTGCAATAAAGCATCCTTGGCAACCATGTCTTTGATATCTTGATTGAATTTCTTTGAAACTAGAGCAGATAACTCTGCTTTGGCTGTATCGGCAGCAATTTGATCTTCGGTTTTGGCAGCCAGATCGACTTTTTCGCGACCAGCAGCGGCTGTAATTTCATCAATAGTTTGACAAACAACTTGGAGTTCAGCTTGAGCTCGTTTTAAGGCTTCCACTAAAACGTCTTCTGTCACTTCATTAGCTCCAGCTTCGACCATGACAATGGAATCACCAGTTCCAGATACGATCAGATCTAAATCTGAAGTTTTTCGCTCTGTGTTGGTGGGGTTAATTAAGAACTCACCAGTTTCCTTGTTGAAACCAATACGTAACCCACCGACTGGGCCATCAAATGGAATTTCTGACACAGACAGAGCTACGGCAGTACCAACTAAACCAACCATATCAGGATCATTTTCTCCGTCAAAAGAGAAAACAGTGTTGATGATCTGGACTTCATTAGTAAGACCTTCGGGGAACAAAGGACGCATGGTCCGGTCGATCACTCGAGCCTTTAGAATGGCATCGTCGGTAGGACGACCATCACGTTTCACCCATTGTGAACCTTTGATAATACCAGCTGCGAATAATTTCTCAGCAAACTCCACTGACAGTGGAAAATAACCTAGGTCGACTTTGCGACCAAGAGCCACAGTGGTGTGCACAACTGTCTCACCACAAGTTGCCAACACGGCAGCGGTGACTTGCTCGGAAAATCTACCAATTTCAATGGTTATAACTTTATCGCCGACCTTAATATCTTTTTTGTAAGGTTTGGCAAAAACAGGATACGACATACGATCCCTTTCAAATGTAACTATTCACCACGGGGAGGAGAGTATTCTGGAGAAAAGACAAAACCGAAATAATATAGCTAGGTTTTATCACCTCTCTTGAATCCTCACACCCACGATACGCGGCGAAATTAAAATACTAGAGTGTAGTATACCATATTTTATGTTCTTAAATTGAGATAAGTTGTGAAAACTTCATCTTAGAGCTATAATTCCGCGCTATTTAAAAATGGTCTGTACACAATGGAGGTACTCTTGAACCATCTAGCGCGTCAAGCAGCAGCTCAAAAACTGAGTGAGCTTAAAAAAGTTGAGAATCCCAATGACATGCAGGGTCATACATACTGCTTGATCATTTTCTCGACAGTGAGTGTCTATATCCCAGGGGATGAACGATCACGAAGCCATCCAGGGCATGGCTATCCGGGTGGAATGGAATACATTCCGAAACGTGAAATCTATGTGTGCAGTGACAAAAAACTTGTTACTGATGTAGTCACAGCCCTCTTGGCTGCTGACCCTACCCGCAAAGATTTGGTTTTGATTTATGGGGCGGTGACTGATTTAAAACTGACCTTCGATGTCAAAATCGACTTTTAAACCAAACCCTAGTGGCACTTCGCTACTAGGGTTTTTTTTGATCAATTAATGTTTTTTGCCAATCATTTCCAGGTTCTGCTATAATCCCCTCCGTGATCGACGTCTGGACACATTGTTTAGATTGTGGGTGATCACATTTGTTTAGTTTCGGCCTGTTCAACACGAGGAGGTGTTTCATGGCCAAAGTAAGCTCGTTAACGCTCATTTCTGATGAAAAAGCACAAGGTATACACGAGTATTTGAAGAGTAGCGATGAGGCCATCCAAAAGATTGCCCACCTCTCCCAGATAAATCATAACTTGGGATTGTCACATTGGACTGGAAATTTCCCCTATGATGACATGAGTACCAAGCTGCTCAAAAAGCGACCACCAGTCTTGCTGGTGACTCATATTTCTTGTGCCTTCTTGTCAAAGGAAACCATGGAAATGGCAGAGATCCCTCAGGATGTGACCAATACTCAATGGTACTCAGTCTGGGTAACCATCATGAATTTTGGCTTAGTGCCGCTGAAGGTCACGGCCTCGTTGGGAAACAAGAAATTTGGCTGGGCCAGTGAAAATGACACCGTCATTTCTGACCCCGGGGTCCCATCGACCTTTCACTTTCTGGTACCCTCTGACTATCTGGGAAGCGTCTATTTCATCTGCGGGATGGCAAATGCTTTGACCCGCTTTAACCTCGATTTTGTGATTGGCTATCTCGGTAAAATCCGCGAAACCGATTAAAAAACGAGGCTTTCACTTTAGGCCTGGAGCACTACGTGCTCCAGGCCTTTCTTACATCTTATACTTACATTCTCTTTTAACCCGCCTACCAGGCAGATTCTCCATGGTATACTCCTACAGTTTTAGTCGTTGGTCTAATAACACGGAGGTGTTTAATGAAGACCCGCACGTTAATATCACCTAAAGAAATGGCTCGCCTGCGCGAGCAACATCATGATTTATGTCAGGTTCTGGATCTGGTATCAAAGCATATTGTGCTTGGCCTCGACCTAGGAACTGCCATACATAGTAATGTGGATAATGACGATCTCATCACCGGGATTCGGAGATGTCTTCCTCATGTTCTGCAGGTTCGTGAAATCTGCTTCCACGAAGCTAAGCCGGCTGAATCTCTGGAACCACAGTTCGAATTTGTAATTACGAATATCGGACTTTCCAGACAAACTGTCAGTTTGTCTTTGGGTATCCCAGATATTTGGGATTCTGGCCGCTTCATAGTTCTGACCATTGAACCTGATGAAGAGGCGACCGCCACGTTTACGGTTCCCCTCGTAGTGCTTGGCAAGCTAACAACTCACTTTGTGTTGTTCCAGCACTTTAATGTGTTTAGAAACTATGTGTTTGGGTTTGACCAAAGTCGAGCTGAATACACCATTAGCAATTGGTCGCTTGATAAGGTTTCTCCCAATTCTTGGTAGCCACATCCCAAAAACCCCGGCTCGTATGAACCGGGGTTTCTTTTTTATTTCAAATAAGATTTATTTACTTAAGCCTAATCGCTCGATCAATTTTCGATAACGATCTTCACTCTTTTCGAGCAAGAATTTCAACAAACGGCGACGCTTGGAAACTTGTTTGAGCAAACCACGGCGAGAGTGGTTATCTTTTTTGTGTTTCTTGAGGTGATCAGTCAACTCTTTGATTGATTCAGTCAAGAGAGCTACCTGCACTTCAGGTGAACCTGTGTCACCTTCGAACAGGGCGTAATCTTTAATAATTTGGATTTTATGAGCTTTATTTAAAGCCATATGGTATTTCTCCCACCTCTATCGAGATGGGGCCTCCTTCACTTATCAGTCGAAACCAATAAGGAAAGTAACCTACTACTAATACGTATTATATCATTCGTCTTCAAGATGGTAGGCAGTCAAGGTGTCACCAACCTGGAATTGCAAACCTTTATGTCTGAAAGTGATACCACATTCAGTCTTTGCTTTGGTAGTATCTGCTTCGAGTTTACCATGCATCATACTGCGGACTTGGACCTCAGCTACTCGTTTGCCGGCTCGAGTCAAATACATTTTGTCAGATTTCTTAAGTTCTCCTGTCTTGACGCGGCAGCCAGCGATCCGATCACCTTTCATCTCAAATGATTGGATGATTTCAGCTACCCCAGTCACGACTTCATCGATAGTTGGCTCAAGTAGCTTCAACATTTGTTTTTGAAGTTCTTCTATCAATTGATAAATCACTTCGTAAGCTTTGATTTTGACTCCCAATGTCTTGGCTTGTTCTTTTAATTTACTCGAAACTTTGACTCGGAAAGCTAAAATCATAGCTCCACTGGTATCAGCTAAATCTATGTCTGTATCGGTGACTGGACCCAGGCCTGAAAACAAAACATCAGTACTATCAGAATCTAAATTATTGAGGATAGCTTCGAGGGTACCTTGGACATCGGCTTTGACTATCAATTTGAGTTTTGGTCGATCATCAAACCAGTCTTTACCAGCAAAAGTACCACCCACTTTGGGAATCATTTCCACTTCGGCCAACTCTTCCTCACTCGGCATCCGAGCCTGATCAAAAACTTTACTTCCGACTTGAGGGACTTCTTCAAAACCAATAATCTCAGCTGGTGAACCTGGAGTGACTTCGCGCAAAGAGCGGCCATTCTCATCACTAAGTAACTTGACGCGCCCGGCCACATCATCAGCGATGATATCTTGACGGACTGCTAAAGTACCTTGTTGCACGATCACACTGGCTACGGTGCCACGGCGAGCGTCTCGGGTGGATTCGATCACTACAGCTTGGAGAGGTGCTTCAGGATCAGCTTGGTATTCATTAAGTTCAGCCAAAGCCGCTAAAGTTTCAAGCAACGTATCCACACCTTTACCGGTTTTAGCCGATACTTCGATAGCATCGATCGTGCCACCAAAACCATTGACGGCAATCCCTTGTTCCACTAGCTGACTTTTGACCATATCTGGATAAGCACTGGCCACATCTGATTTGGTGATAGCCACCACTAATCCGACATTACTGGCTTTGATGTGGCGAATCGACTCGATGGTTTGAGGTTTGACCCCATCATCAGCCGCCACCACTAAAACCACCAGATCGGTCACTTTAGCTCCGCGTTCACGCATTTTATTAAAGGCTGCGTGACCAGGAGTATCGATAAAGGTAAGTTTTTTGCCTTGGAATTCGATTTGATAGGCCCCGATGTGTTGAGTAATCCCACCTGATTCACCAGCTGCCACTTTCGAACGACGGATATAGTCCAACAAAGTGGTTTTACCGTGGTCGACGTGACCCATGATGGTGATAACTGGTGGTCTTGATTGCAACATAGGTTGTGATCTCGATTCTTAAGCTCCAATAATTGGTCTATCAGCAGCGCGAGCAGCTTCATCTTTTTCAAAGATTGCTACACGATCTGCTAACAATTTCTTTTGTTCGTCACTGACAGTGGCGAAAGCTTGCCATTTATCTTTAAAGCGAGCTAAGTCAGCCACAGTCGTCAATTTGTGTTGGATCAATTCTTGGCGAGTTTCTGGCTCGATACCTTCAAAGGTATCAATTTCGTACTCTTCTTGACCAGTCACTGATGACTCGACTTTACCTTCGGCAGATTTGATGGTGATTTGCCAGCCAGTTAATTTGGCAGCCAACCGCACATTTTGTCCACCTCGACCGATAGCCAAAGATAATTGATCATCTGGCACCATGATTTCAGCTGTACCTCGAGATTGATTGAGCTCAATCTTTAAGTTTTCAGCTGGAGCCAAAGCTCCTTGTAGTAATGTCACCATGTTGTCAGAGTGTGGAATGATGTCGATTTTTTCGTTGTTGAGTTCTTTGATCACTTCTTGGACACGAACACCGCGTTGACCGACACATGAACCAACTGGGTCAACACCTTCTTGGGTGGATTTGACAGCTAATTTGGTCCGGACACCAGCTTCACGAGCGATAGCAACGACCTTCACCGCACCAGAAGCTACTTCTGGCACTTCACGTTCGAAAAGTTTGGCCACTAGCTGTTTGTCAGCTCGAGACACGATAATCAAACGACCTCGATGGGTCTCGCGGATTTCTTTAATCAGCACCGTCACCCGGGCGTTCATTTTGTAAAATTCACCACGCATTTGCTCTTCAGGAGGCATATACCCTTGGCCGCGACCAATATCGATCACCACCATCCGGCCATCCATTCGCAAAATTTGACCCGTGACAATCTCTCCGATTTTGTCGGTATAGTCAGATAAAACTTGATTCTTCTCAGCTTCACGGATTTTTTGCAAAATGACTTGTTTGGCAGTTTGAGCGGCAATCCGACCAAAGCCAGCAGGTGTCACATCTTGAGCCTTGGTTTCATCCCATTCGAGGACTTCACCGGTTTCTTCATCAGCTTTTAAGATCGGGGCTTTCAAAATAGCGGCTTCACCGGTCATTTCATTGACACGAGCAAAGTAATGCATACCTTCTTCAAGTTCACCGATTTGTTTACGATAGGCCGAAACGAGAGCTTGGCGAATACCTTCAAAAATAGCTTCAGCTGGGATTTTTCGTTCAGAAACAATCTGCGCGATGGCAGCTGCGAATTCAGTACGGGCTGTAACTGATGTTTGCATAAACTCCTTAATAACCTAATAAAACGTATTTGTGTAGTAAGTGCTATAAAAAAAGGACTTGCCACTCCGCCGTCCTTCCCACAAAACCTTACCTATTATACCAAGAAAAGCTAGAAACACAAGCCAAATAGCCTGAAAGTGCCCAGATGTGAAAAACGGGTTCTCACAGCCTGTATGCTGCAAGAACCCGTATAACTTTAGCCTCATCAATGTCGCACCAAGCAACAAGGCTGAGGGAGGATTGATCTAGATCTGGATATGATAAAAATAATTATTAGTCCAGATCCAAACATGGTTGAAAGCCATTGGCCACAACCAGGAGCGGAAAGCGCTCGTGTATCAATCCCCGTACGTTGGGGGCATATGAAGTCGTAAGGCAGCCATAAAAATAAATTTATTAAGCTGCGAACAACTCACACATACCTTTTTAAAGAATAGCTAAGAGTATATCAAATACACACTAGATGTGCAATAGGCAATTATTCTAGGCCTATTTTAAACTGGCCTGTTTTTGTAAGTATGAAAAAGATTGATTAATAGCAAAAAGATAGTGTAAGGGCCCACTTTTCAGTGAGCCCAGGAACACAAATCGACACTAACATCTCTTAGGGCAGTGCTCGGCGCAAGTGCCGGCCGCCCCCCAATTTGAAAAAAAACCCGCTCGTCGTAAAAATGCGTACTACGTCCAGGCAGCCTCCTTTCATTTAGGGCCCTGAGATTTTTTTGTTAAATATTCGACTACGGGAGTATACAGCAAAACTATAGGATTGCAAGGGTGATTCTGATCAGGTGTGTCGTGGAATGAAATAGTGCCAAAGGTTAGGCTTCAGACTTGCGCAAAGCTTCAAACAGCTTTTTCTGATCTTTAGAGAGTTTTTCGGGAATATCCACTATGATCCTGACGTAAAGATCACCTTTACCATGAGATTGCAGGCGTTGGACACCGGCATCTCTCAACCTGACTAAGGTATGTGACTGAGTCCCCGCTCTGACCTTGAGCTTGAGTGGGTCATCTAAAGTGGGAACTTCTATCGTGCCGCCAAGTACAGCGTTTGCAATAGAAATGTGCTGATCAATAAATAAATCATAGCCTTCGCGCTTGAAATGCTTATCAGGTTTGACATCGATGGTGACCTCAAAATCGTCAAATCGCAATCGAGTCCCATCATTGGCACCAGCCGGGACTTTGATGGTATGTTTTTTGTTATCGATGGTCACCACTTTTTCGACACCTTTAGCGGCTTCCATAAACTCGACTGTCAAGGAATAGCGAGGACGGCGCTTTCCACCCATGCCACCACCAAAAATCGTTTCGAAAATTTCAAAGGGATCCCCAAAGTCAGCCCCTTCAAAAGGATTGGCTCCACCAGTAGAGTACGTCCAGGTAAATGGCCCTGACTGGAAGCCACCACCAAAAGGATTACCTCCCATACCAGCACCAGAAGCCGGATCAAAAGCTGCATGACCAAATTGGTCATAGGCCTGACGTTTCTGGGCATCAGATAAAATCTGATAGGCTTCGTTGATTTCTTTAAATTTTTCTTCAGCGTCAGCAGCTTTATTTTTGTCGGGGTGAAACTTGAGTGCCATTTTACGATACGCTGACTTAATCTCAGCGGCCGTGGCAGCCTTAGTCACTCCAAGTACTTCATAGTAATCGCGTTTTGTTGGCATAGTTTTCTCGTCACTGCATTGTATCAATTTTTTGGCAAAAGTTAAGCAATCATCTCTTCCGACTGCTAATCAGGGTGTAGCCCATTCCCACTACCCACACTAGTGCGAAAACACTCGAGGTCATTACACCAATTTGCCAAGATCGAGGACGATACTGCAGTTTGACCTCGACCGGACCAGTTGGGACTGGTACTCGACGCATACCTCGGATATTTTCGACGGTGATCTCTTGGCCATTCACCCAAGCTACCCAATCGGCGTCGTATCTATCGGCAATAATAATCGCGGCCTCCGTTTGATTTTCAAACTGAAACTGTAAACTATTGGGAGTCTCGATGTAGTGAAGTAGGTCGACTGGCTCCTGTGAATCGTAGCGAATTCTGGCCAAACCTGGGATCTTAAAAAGTTGCCACAACCCAGACTGAGCTACTTTGGGCCATTGCTTTAGGTTTTCGCGCTCCTCCACTTTAAACCAGTGATCGACCAGATAATATCCCACACTCCACTCTTTGAGAAGCTGGTTTTCTACGTCTACATAGGGAATAAAATTGATCCGGGTTTGTGACTCAGTCGTCGGCCACAATGCCGCATAATCTTGAGGTAAAAGGGCCGTATATCCATTAAGGGCTGGGACACCAACGGGCATGTTCCAATCTGGGGTCAAACCACGAGCTAGACGAATCGGATGTGAAAAGTCTCGCAGTTCATCAGAATCCACAAACGAATCAGAAAACGGGGCTCTGACCACCAAAGCCTCCCAATAAGAACCAAAATCGGTATAGGGCTGGTTACCATTTCGAGTCAGAATGCGAGCTTGAGGCCCAGGATTAATTCCCAAAACCTTACCATATGACTCCATGAGTTGAGGCCAAGTCGGATAAATAGCTTGGGGGGCAAAAATGTATTGACCTTGGGTCTGATAAAGCAGATCCAAGATCGTGATGACCACCACTAGCCACATTTTTCGGGCTCTCCAAGCCAAAACACTCCCCAGCGCTGCCGCACTTGCTACTAAAAAGCTGGGAAGAATCATCAGTGCAATAAGTTTGTCTCGCTCTAAGGTATGAAAGGCACTGGTGCTCAAACGATGTCCTATCAATTGATCAGCGGCGTGCCAGAGTTGTCCAAACTGACTTTGCACCAAAGCCAGAGCCACGACTCCACCTCCCAGCATCAGACCT
>CAYQZC010000011.1:0-13571 GCA_964421945.1 uncultured Pseudomonadales bacterium | reverse complement strand
CGCCGGGGTAGTGGAAACTCGCCCGATAGTGGGGGGAGACATGACACAACAACCTTTTTATAAAAAGTACGTGCCAGAAAAGTGGTGGCTGCCAAATGATTCTACTGCCGCTTTGATCCATACGCAGGGACTTTACTTTGCTAATAACCCTGATTTGACCAAATCAGATATTAGTAATTTGGTGCAGATTTTTACCTCAAAAACCTGATACTATCGAGTGTATCTCTATGTCACAACTTCATGTCGGTGTTGATATTTCTTCTTTAGTCTTTAATCGAGGGGTATCTCGATACACTGCTAACCTTGTCAGAGCACTCAAGAAATCACCAGGCTTGCAACTGAGTCTCTATGGCTCTTCTCTGAGGCAGAAACAAGTTCTAGAAACATTTGTACAAGAAATAAAACCTACTCAAAGTGCCATTCAGTCGCTACCGCCATCAGCACTCAGTTGGTTGTGGAGTCATACGGCTTTAAATCCGGTCTCAAAATTATTGCCCAATATGGATGTGTTTCATAGTTGGGATTGGATCCAACCTCCTGATAAAAACATACCGTTAGTATCTACCATTCATGACGTGGCGATGTTGCATTTTCCGGAAACTGCTCACCCTACTGTTTTGGCTCGTCATCAAGCCTCATGGAAAGTACTACGTGAGCGCCAAGCACAGATCATCGCTGTCAGTCGAGCAACCAAGAAAGATATTGTAGAAAAATTGGAAATCCCTGAAGAGCGTGTGACTGTTGTATATGAAGCTTTGCCTCAAGAACTCATGAAAATCAGTCAAAATTTGACTGACGAACGGCTGGATCAGATTGTGACTCAGCTCAATTTACAGCAACCATTCATCATGGCTGTCGGGACACGTGAGCCACGCAAAAATTTGGAACGCTTGATCCAAGCCTGGTTGCCATTGGCGAAGGAGTATCAACTTATCATCGCTGGTGAAGCCGGTTGGGATGAGTCTGAGAAATGGCAATCAAAAGCCAAAGGTCAACTTAGATTTTTAGGTAAAGTGAGTGATCAAGTACTTGCCACACTTTACAGTCAAGCAGAATTATTGGTGTATCCCTCGCTTTATGAAGGTTTTGGTTTGCCGATTTTGGAAGCGTTTTATCATGGGACGCCGGTAGTTACTTCAGCAGTTTCTAGCTTACCTGAAGTCGCTGGAAATGCAGCAGAACTGGTGGATCCCAAATCTGTCGAGAGTATCAGAGCTGGTATGACTGTAATCTTGAATGAGACCGCAAATGAACAGCAGCGTCGAGCTCAAAAAATGATTGTTAGATTACATATGTTTGATTGGCAACGGGTAGCCAAAGAAACTATTAATGTCTATGAAAAAGCGGTAGCGATGCAAGGAAACTATGCACATCGTAATTGATGGGAATGAGGCCAACATTGTCCAACGAGTGGGTAGTAATGTGTATGCGTTTGAATTATTAGCTGCACTTGAGAAAATTACTCGTGATCGCGTTGATGTGAAGTTTACAGTGGTACTGTCAGCTCAGCCGATTCCAGATTTGCCACCAGTGCGAAAAGGCTGGCAATATCAAGCTATTAGACCTACAAAGTTTTGGACCCAGTGGGCTTTACCATGGTATTTGTATCAAAATCGAGCTCAAATTGAGGTGTTTTTTACTCCAGGGCATTATGCCCCTCGGATTACTCCGGTGCCTTATGTCTCGTCGGTGATGGATGTGGCATATCACTACTTTCCTCAGCAGTTTCGCTTCTCAGATTATCTCCAATTGAGTATGTGGACAAAATTTAGTGTCAAACAGGCGGCAAAAATTATTGCAATTAGTCAAAGTACCCTTCGCGATGTGGTGAAAGTCTACCGGCGCAAGGCAGAGGATATCGCAGTAGCATATCCAGCAGTTGTAGGAAATCAAAGGCCGGTATCGCCGATCAAAGCCCAAGCCATTATTCGAAAGTTCAAAGTCAAAGTACCTTACTTTCTCTATGTCGGTACACTTCAGCCCCGAAAAAATCTGGTAAATCTCATTTCTGCTTATGAAGTGTATCGTGATCAAGTTCAGACTGCTGGTATAAAGTCAGCTCCTAAACAGCTGGTATTAGCCGGAAAAATCGGTTGGTTAGCTGATGCTATTTTGGCTCAAGCTGAAAAATCACGCTATAAAGATGAAATCATTTTTACTGGTTTTATTTCTGATAGCGAAAAAAAAGCCCTTTATAGTGTGGCGACAGCTTCGATTCTGGTGGGTATCTATGAAGGTTTTGGGATGCCGCCTCTGGAATCATTAGCTTTAGGTACCATCCCAGTGGTCGCAAATTCATCGAGCTTACCAGAAGTAGTTGGTGACGCTGGGATTCTGGTAGAGCCGCTAGATCCGGCGAAAATTGCTGATGGTCTGATGCAGGCTGCCACCCTAAAACTTTCCCAAAAGCAGGAATGGAAATCGAAAGCGGCTAAACAAGTAGCTCGTTTCAGTTGGGAAAAATCTGCTCAAGTCGTACTTGATACACTTCTAGAAGTAGCGAGATAACGATGATAGCAAAACCAGTGATATTAGCGATTGATCCTGGGTATGACCGGCTTGGTTGGGCAGTGGGACAACAGGTGCAAGGTAAAGTCAAGGTTTTTGGATGTGGCTGTATTACTACCCTGAAAACCGACACTCATCTAGATCGGTGCTCCCAGATTCTCACACAGTTGCAAGTGTTAGCAGATCAATACCAACCGGAAGTAGTAGTAATGGAGTCTTTGTTTTTTACCAAAAATGTCACCACAGCTATGAAAGTAGCAGAAATAAGAGGACTGATTTTAGGTGTGGCGATTGCACATCAGGCGCAAGTTGCGGAGTACACGCCTTCACAGCTCAAGTTGGCAGCGGCTGGCAATGGTAGGGCAACTAAAACCGAAGTCGAAAAAATGGTAAGGCTACAACTAGGAAACCAATTGAATGGTAAATCTTTACTCGATGACACACTTGATGCTCTGGCACTTTTGATCACACATACTGCTTCAGTTAAGATGGTAAACCGTGTATAGTGGGGTACGAAAGAAGACCGAACATGATCGCATGGCTCAAAGGCAAACCACATCAACTAGGTACCCGCTTGATGATCGAAACTCAGGGTGTAGGTTATGGCGTCGAAGTTGGTCCAGCCGCCTCCCAAAAACTGATGGGTCAAACTGAAGCTGAACTGTTTATTCACACTCATGTTCGTGAAGATCAGCTTACCTTATTTGGTTTTCTTACCTTGGCTGATCAACATATTTTTGAGTTGCTCTTACAAGTTTCTGGCGTGGGGCCAAAGACGGCTTTGGTACTCGTCGATCGGGGGAGTCAATTATTAACCACGGCGGTACAAAATGCTGACGTTACCTATTTTACGACCATACCTCGAGTGGGGACCAAGTTAGCTCAGAAAATTATCATCGAACTCAAATCTAAATTAGGAAGTTTGCAAGAATTATCACTTGGGCCGACATCACAACTCGAGCAAGATGTGGTGGAGTCACTTGTGGCTTTGGGTTTTGCTGAAGGTGATGCTTACCGTGTTTTGCCACAACTAAATAAGGAAAGTGCCGATGTGGCAAGTTTAATTAAACAAGCTATGAAGCTACTTGGAAAGCCTTAGAAAAGCTCTATGACCCGCGAACCAGTTTTGGATGCCAATGTACCTCTTGAAACAGTACCAGAAGATGAAGCGCTACTGGTGTCGCTTCGGGCTACTGGGTGGGATGAATTTATTGGTCAGCCTCAGATTAAGCAATCATTGCAAATTTCAATTGCGGCAGCTAAGCAACGTCAAGAACCACTTGATCATACTTTGTTGTATGGACCGCCAGGTTTAGGAAAAACTACGTTATCGTATCTGATCGCGAAAGAGCTCGGCGTCAATCTCAGGCTTACGTCTGGCACAGCTTTAGCCAAAGCTGGTGATCTGGCTGCGATTCTTACCAATTTAGAGCCGGGTGATGTGTTGTTTATCGATGAAATTCACCGATTGCCAAAAGTGGTAGAAGAAACTTTGTACCCAGTGATGGAAGATTTTGCTCTCGACATTGTGATCGGCAAAGGTCCATCGGCGCGGACAGTCCGCCTCGATGTGCCACGATTTACTTTGGTAGGTGCTACTACGCGATTTGGAGCTTTAGCCGGACCCTTTAGAGACCGGTTTGGGATGACTCATCGTCTGACACACTACGCACCACCAGATTTGAGCACGATCTTATCTAAGGCTGCTACCAAACTTCATGTAAACATTACCCCAGAAAGCACTGATTTAATTGCTCAGCGTTCTCGAGGCACACCACGGATTGCTTTGCAGTTGTTGAAGCGAGTCAGAGATGTCGCTCAAGTCCAAGAAATTTCTCAGGTAGTGCCAACAGTGGTGGAACAAGCTCTCCAACTTCTTTCTATTGATACAGTGGGACTAACAGATCATGATCGACGCTTTTTATCGTTGATTATCGAAAAACACCGAGGCGGACCAGTCGGCCTCAGTACTTTGGCGGCCAGCCTGAGTGAAGATCCGGGAACGATTGAGGAAGTGGTAGAACCATATTTGTTACAAATTGGTTTTATTCAAAAAACTCCCAAAGGGAGAGTAGTGACTTCACCAGCGTATACACATTTACATTTTGTAGAACCCAAGCGGGGATAGTCATTATTGTAGGAGCTCAGGTACAATCTAACTATGTCATCACTCACTGGTAGACGAACCTTAACTGAAAAAATTGCCAATCGCCTCGCTACTATCTGGCTGGAGTTGGTCACAGGTGTTTTGTGGTGGGGAGTCGGCGAAATTCCATCCCACTTTTTTAGAAGATTTTTTTATAGATTGTCAGGTATGAAGATCGGAGCAGGTTCGACACTTCATATGCGGGCTCGATTATATGATCCTCGATATATCACGATTGGAAAGGACACCATCATCGGTGAGCGCTGTTTACTCGACGGAAGGCGCCAGCTCAGAGATTCAAAAAGTGGGATTACGATTGGAAACCATGTTGATATTGCTTCGGAAGTCATGATCTGGACGAGCCAGCACGATTTCAAATCCCCTGACTTTAGGGCGATTGAGGTACCGGTCACTATTGGTGATTATGTATTCATTGGTCCACGAGCCATTATTTTACCTGGTGTTACTATTGGAAATGGGGCAGTGATTGCAGCTGGTGCTGTTGTTACCAAAGATGTGGCACCTATGACCATGGTGGCTGGAGTGCCAGCTAAACCCATTGGGGAAAGAGCAGGCGAGCTTAACTACACTTTGGGCAGGGCCCGATGGTTCCAGTAATTTTGGTCAACATATGAAACTATCAATTGTTATCGTGTCTTACTCAACGGCTGATTTGACAAAAGCAGCTTTGGAATCAATATTTCAAACTCTCAAAGGTACTGCTCTGGCAAAATCGACTGAAGTGATAGTCATCGATAACAACTCAAAAGATGATTCAGTCAAAATGTTGCGACAAATTGCACTCCAACACCCACAGCAACTTCGCATCATCACAAATCCCAAGAACACTGGTTTTGCGCGAGCAAACAATCAAGGTATCAAAGCTGCCAAAGGTGATTACATTCTGCTGCTCAATTCAGACACTATTGTGCAACCTGGAGCTTTGGAGGCGTTGGTGGCACAGTTTGAATCACATCCGATCCAGGATAGTACTTCTGTGTTAGCCAGGACTAATGGTGAACTTGATCGGTTGGGTTTGGTATCTGCTCAGTTACTTAATCGTGACATGAGCATCCAGCCTCATGGTGGTTCATTTCCTACCTTATTTTCACTAGCTAATCATTGGTTGATGCTTGATGATATTCCGATTATTGGGGCATGGTTGCCATCTACCCAACACACCGGTAAACGACAGATCGTGTCTGAGCCAAGCGTTTCCCAAGAACTTGAGATCAAGGATTGGGTTGGTGCCACAGCCTTGCTGATACGGCGAGAAGTATTTGATGAAATTGGAGTGTTGGATGAGGCTATTTTCATGTATGGAGAAGATGTCGAATTTTGTCTGCGCGCGGCGTCCCATCATTGGGATTGCGTCATCGCTCCAGATGCCAAAGTGGTACATCTGGGTAGTGCCAGCTCGACACCTATCAACGCGTTGAAAGGTGAGTTTTTGAGTTACATCTACATCTGGTCTAAGCACAAACCTCTTTGGCAAATACCTCTGGTACATGTGATTTTACGGTTAGGTGCGTGTCTTAGATGGTTTCTATTTGGTACAATGGTGAAGGATCCGGTAAAACGGGACCTGTATCGATCTTTGTTTTGGTCAGGAGAGAACAGTAAACTATGAAAACACTCGGTCGCATTTTTGGTTGGATAGATGCTCATTTGTTGTTTTGGTGGGCATGTTTCTTGATCATTTTTATTCCCTTGTATCCCAAAATCCCGATCTGGAGCCCGATCGAACAATATATCGTGAGAGTGCGATTGGAAGATTTTTTCATTTTTGGAGCAGCTCTCTGTTGGTTTGTCCAAGTGATCAGACGAAAAATAGTTTGGAAAACCGGATTCTTCTGGTGGGTTTTGGCATATGCGGTGGTGGGTTTTGCCTCAACACTGTCGGCTATGTACGTCACCAAAACCGTACCGCTGGAGCCGCTCCACATCGGCAAAACTATTTTGCATTACTTCAGATATCTTGAGTATTTTTCATTGTTTTTCATTGCCTTTAGCAGTGTAAAAACCCGTAAACAGGTAAAGATCATGTTGGCTATTTTAGCCCTGACTGTTTTTGGCATCGTAGTGTATGGCTATGGTCAAAAGTATTTCTATTGGCCAGTGTACTCGACTATGAATCGAGAGTTTAGTAAAGGTATTCGGCTCTATTTGACTGAATTTGCTCGTGTCCAATCAACTTTTGCAGGCCACTATGACATGGCTGCGTATATGGTAGTGGTGCTACCAATGTTACTGGCAAGTGCATTGCATGCCACCGCGAAATGGGCCAAACGTGGGTTCTGGATCACGTTTTGGCTTGGTAGCTGGCTACTGATTTTGAGTGCCTCACGGATGCCATTTGCTTCATATCTTGGTGGTATTGGCATGGTGGTTTTGATCTCAGCTTGGTTAAAAAACACATGGAAAGAAAAAGTTACGTTTGCCCTTCAAAAGGGTACCTTGACCTTAGTAGGTGTTGCCATTCTTTTTTACTATTTTGGAGCTGATTTATCAGAGCGACTTGGTCATGTCATCAATGCCAACCCACAGTTATCACAAGGTGTGAAAACACTTACAGAGTGGAGAAGAATGGTGATCAGTGATGAACAGGTATCGATGTTGCCACTTTCACCAAAACAACTTCAAGCAATTCTTCCCAAAACCAAACCGCCTTTGTCAGGTATATCGACAGACCAACTAGCAGCTCAAGTGGCCCAAGAAGTGGCTGCTACTCAGGAAGTTGCCAGTAGCAAAGATCAACCTCCGACACCGGTTGGGACTCCAAATCCTCAGGTTGCAGTGCCTCCTATTTTTAAAGCACCAGCAGCTACACAGTTACCCGCGGGAGTGTATGTTGACGTTCCCGACGAAGTCCAAGTCAGTACCGTATCGGCCGGGGGACAAAAAACCACCACCACTGTCAAACGACCTCGGGTGTATTCTGAGTGTGCACTTAAAAAAGAATTATCGCTGTGTATCCGACTCGAAACACTATGGCCAAGAGCTATAGAAGGTTTCTTATATAATCCAGTCTTAGGTACCGGTTATGCTACCCTGACCAAGGAAGGGATTGAAGTCTTTACCGAAGCAGATAGTACCGACAATAACTACCTGAGAACACTTGGTGAGACCGGTGGATTAGGTTTCATTGTTTTTTACGGCAGTATCATTTACTTGCTGGTTAAATCTTTCAAGCGGATCAAGGATGAAGATTGGTTGATCAGGACCCTGACTGTCGGCTTCATTGGTGGGAGCATCGGACTGTTACTCAATGCCATCTACATTGATGTGTTCGCAGCCTCAAAGGTGGCTCAGACCTACTGGACGGTGAGTGGTGTGGTCATAGCAGCACTGACTGTAGTCAAGAAACGCCAATCAGGACAAGAGGCTACATCACCAGAATCAATCCCAGTGACTCGACCAACTCAGCGTACTAAGTCTACCAAGACCAAGTCAGCTCGAGCCAATCGTAGTTCATCATGACCAGTCAAATATGGTATTCGCCCACTGCTCGATTGTTGATGATCATTGTTTTAGCCTTGATTGTTCGTTTGTATCGGATCACCAACCCGATCAGTGATTGGCATGCGTTTCGTCAAGCAGATACTGCCTCAGTCACCCGTGAATATATAAAAAATGGGGTCGACATCCTGAGACCTCACTATCATGATTTAGCTAACATCCAGTCAGGTAAAGATAACCTTGAAGGTTATCGGATGGTCGAGTTTCCGATTGTGAATGCTGGTCTAGCTTGGTTGATCAGGAGTTTGCCGTTTTTACCACTAGATATCACGAGCCGGGTAGCATCGGTGGTGAGTTCACTTGGGACACTGATAGTGCTGTATCTTTTGGTCAAACGTTTATCTGGTTTGGCCATGGCTGAGCTATCGGCTTTAGTTTTTGCATTGTTACCTTACGCCATTTATTACTCGAGAGCAATTTTACCTGAGCCCTATATGCTCTTTTTTAGCACAGCTGCTATCTATGTGTTCACACTTTGGCTTGATAAAAAAAAGTGGGTTTACTTTATCCTCAGTGCAATATTATTGGCGCTAGCTTTACTACTTAAACCTTTTGTGGCTTTTTTGGCACCAGTTTGGGCTGTTTTGCTCTGGCAAAAATGGCGTTGGCAGATCTGGAAACACCCCGAGCTTATCATCTATGGTGTGATCAGTATCTTGCCTACGTGGTGGTGGCGTAACTGGATCGAAGCATTCCCCAGCGGGATCCCGGCATCTGATTGGTTGTTTAACGGGAATGGCATTCGTTGGCGTCCGGCTTGGTTTCGATGGCTTGGTTGGGAGCGTTTGACTAAGTTAATGTTGGGTTATGCTGGAGTGCTTTTGATTCCGGCGTGGCTCATGGAGCGAGGTAAAGATTTTTGGGTGTATCTATCATGGTGGATTGGAATTGGAGTGTACGCTAGTGTCATCGCCACTGGTAATGTGCAGCATGACTATTATCAAAACTTGATGGTGCCGATTTTAGTGATCACGTTGGCCAAAGGCATGATACAAGCTCGGATTTTGTTGATGAAATGGGTGACAAAGGATGTGGCATTCGGTGTGGTAGCATTAGTAGCCCTGATGGGATGGCTAGGTTCATGGCAGATGGTCAAAGGGTACTTTAATGTCAATCACTGGGAGTATGTCGAAGCAGGAGCCGCCGTTGATAGACTAGTGCCGGCTGATGCTAAAGTGATAGCCCCGGCTTTTGGCGATACCCAGTTTTTATATCAAACTAATCGGACTGGATGGCCAATTGGCTTCAACATCGAAGATAAAATTGCCAAAGGAGCGACTCACTATGTGACTACCAGCGATGACGATGAAGCTCGTGAACTGCAACAAAAATATCGAGTGATTGAAAAAACAGAAAAATATTTGATTATAGATTTGAGACAAAAAGCCACACCTTAATATGAAAATCTTAATGCTTACCCCATACTTGCCATATCCACTGTTATCAGGGGGTCAAATCCGCACCTATAATTTACTCAAAAAATTATCAAAAAAACATGAAATTACCTTGTTTGCCTTGATCAAAGAAAACACCGAGCGACAATACATCCCAGAACTAGAAAAATATTGTGCTAAGGTCAGAGTTTTCAAACGATCAAACAAACCATTTACTTTAAAAAATATTATTCAAACTGGCTTTTCTTCATATCCTTTTTTAGTGATCCGCAACTATGTGCCCCAGACAGTCAGAGCCATCAAAGCAGAACTTCAACAAGAAAAATACGACTTAATCCACGCCGAAACGTTTTACATGATGCCTCACCTGCCAAAAACAGATATTCCAATCTTGATGGTAGAACAAACGATCGAGTATTTGGGTTATGAAAGTTATGCTGAACGAAGCTCAAAATGGCTGCGATCTTTATTGAAAATTGATATTAAAAAAATCAGAAAATGGGAAGAGCATTATTGGAAGACCTGTGATCGTCTGATCGTGATGAGTGATGAGGATCGGCAGTTCATCGGGAATGAAATCGGCAGTGACGAAAAAATTGAAGTGGTAGCCAATGGAGTTGATCTTCCCTGGTTTGAAGAGAAAAAAACTGTGTTGCCAGAAAAACCAACCGTGTTATCGGTGGGTACTTTTAAATGGTTACCAAACGTCGAAGCGGTTAGTTTTTTAGTTAATGAAGTTTGGCCACTGCTGAAGAAGAAAATCCCAGATGCTCGATTGTGGATTGTGGGCAATGCCCCTACCAAAGAAGTAGTAGCATTTCAGCAAAAAGATACATCGATCACGGTGACAGGGGGAATCCCTGATATTCGCGATGCCTTTAAAGGCTCTCACGTTTTGGTGGCTCCAGTGTTTAGTGGCAAAGGTACCCGCTACAAAATTTTAGAAGCTCTGGCATCAGAGACCCCAGTCGTAGCTACATCGATCGCAGTTGAAGGTTTATCAGTAAAGCCAGGGGAAGAAGTTTTGATCGGTGATACTGCCGAAGAATTGGCCACGCAAACAGCACTTTTGTTAAAGAATGCTCCGCTCAGGCAAAAGATGGCGCAACGTGGGCATGCTTTTGTGGGAGCCCATTTTGATTGGGATCATATCGCTAAAAAACTTGATCAAATATATAGTAGCTTCGCAAAAAGTGGATCGAGTACATAAGGAGCTATGACAAAAAAAATTGATCTTAGCATTATCATCGTGAGTTTTAACAGTCGGTTTTGGCTGAAAACCACTTTGGAATCATTATCAAAACACTATCTCAAGAAAACTAACAGGTCAGTAGAGGTGATTGTGGTGGACAACGGCAGTAGTGACGAAAGCCCCGCCATGGTCAAAAAGGAATTTGGTTGGGTGCGGCTGATTACTTTAGAAACGAATAGTGGTTTTTCAGCTGGAAATAATGTGGGTCTTAAAGAAGCTACAGGTGCGCATGTGATGTTATTAAATTCTGATGTCGAGTGGCCAGCGCAATCACAATTTGATGAGATGTTGGACTTTTTAGAATCTCATAAAGAAGTGGCTGTTATTACTCCAAAATTACTTTTATCTAATGGAAAGATTGATAAAGCATGTCATCGGGGCGAACCAACTTTGTGGGCCTCATTTACTTATATGTCTGGTCTAGCAAAACTTTTCCCTCAGTCAAAGCTTTTTGGACAGTATCATCTAAGCTATGAAAATATGAGCGTCGAACATGCGATTGCGGCTTGTTCAGGTGCCAGCATGGTGGTCAAAAGCAGTGCGATTAAAAAAGTAGGTTTGTTGGATGAACAGTTCTTTTTTTATGCAGAAGATCTCGATTGGTGCAAACGGTTTCGTGATGCGGGCTACCAGATTTATTTTTATCCCCAAGCCACTTTGATTCATCATAAATACAAATCAGGTATTTCGAGCAACTCGAGTGCCATTCGTCGCAAGACACGTGCATACTTTTACGATACAATGTTGCAGTATTACGATAAGCATTATCGTGTATTGTATCCAGAGTGGGTACGAATAGTAGTAAAAGGCGTCATCACGCTTAAAAAGGGAGGAATATAATGCATCATCAATTTCAGGCGCAACAACTGCGCACACAGAGTGTAGTCAAAGCTGTCGAATCTATCGCAGTATTTGTTTTTGCACTGTTTACATCAGCACTGTTGCCATCATTGCTTTTTAGATATCTTTACGCAAATCAAGAGCTGACTGAACAGCCAAAAATGCTGGAATACATTCCAGTAGCTGCATTTGTAGTGGGCGTTGCCTATTTTGTGTACGCCATGGTAGGTAACTGGGCCCGAGATGGTAAAGCTCGCCGTTTAGAGCAAGAAGCCATTGAGTGTGGTTGTGACGATTGCGGTTGTGATTGCGAACCATCATCACCAGCTGCCCCAGCCAAAAAGAGTGTTAAATTTAAAACAAAGTAACGCTATGCGAATTGGAATCGATGGCCGGCTGGCGGGCATACGCCATGCCGGCATCGGTCGTTATATTACTGAACTCATGCGCCGGCTGCCGACACTCGGTCCGGACATTGAGTGGGTTTTTTTCTTTTTTGATAAAACTCAAATCCATGAAGTGCTGGGTACAAAAACCCCTAAAAATGTCCTTATTGTTTTAGCACCTATTCCTCATTATTCACTAAAAGAACAGTGGCAATGGCCAGCACTCTTGCGTCAATCTAAACTCGATGTTTTGCACGTTCCTCATTTCAATGTGCCACTTTGGTACTCAGGTCCGGTGGTGGTGACTATTCATGATTTGTTGTGGCACGAGTATCGGGGTGCTGATGTGACTACACTCTCACCCTGGAAATATTGGCTTAAGTATTTTGGATATAAAATAATCACCTCTCAAGCGATTTTTAAAGCTCTGAGAATTTTTGTGCCGGCTGAAACCATCCGCCACACTGTCCATCACTATTATCCAATGGCAGATGAAAAAGTAGTGGTGACGAAAGAAGGTGTCGCGGCTAGCTTAGCTTCCACCAAAACATCCCACTCACCAAATCTGACTGATGAAAAAAGAGGAAAGCGTACCATCGTGTATGTTGGGTCACTGTATCCACACAAAAATATTGAAGTGGTGATCAAAGCATTGACTAAAATGCCCGATGTGAAACTTCAACTTATTGGCTCTCGGTCAGTTTTTCAGAAACGGGTACAAGCTCAGGTTGCTGAACACCAAGTCGGGAATCAGGTTGAGTTTTTGGGATACGTGGCTGACGCTAAGATGCAAGAATACTTGTCACAAGCTGTAGCCTTGGTCCAGCCATCACTTTCTGAAGGTTTTGGATTGACTGGTTTGGAAGCCTTAGCCAGTGGTGTCCCAGTGATCGCCTCAGATATCCCGATTTTTCATGAAATTTATCAGGATGCCGCTCATTACTTTGATCCCAAGAGTCCAAGTTCTTTCATTTCAGCTTTCCAAAAATGTGAAAAACAAAACTACACAAAGTTTGCAGCTACAGCCAAAAAAGTGGTAGCCCAATATAGCTGGGACACCATGGCTCAAAGAACACTTGACGAATACCGATCAGCCATCCAGGCATATTATGCCCATTAAGCAAAATCTTCCGGCGATAGCAGTAGTCTACGATTGGGCTACCACTCGACATGGTGGAGCTGAACAAGTTTTGAAGGCTTTACATCAAGCTTTTCCAGATGCCCCGCTCATCACTTCGATTCACAAAAGCGAAGTGACACCCTGGACTAATGACTGGCAAGTCATTACGACGTTTCTCAAGAAAATCCCTAGGTGGCTACAAAATCACAGGGTACTGTTGCCCTTGATGCCTCTAGCCTTTGAGACACTTTCACTTGATCAGTATGATGTGATTATTTCGGTAAGCTCTGGTCCGGCCAAAGCCGTTTTGACCAAACCACATCAACTGCATATTGGATACATTTTGACGCCTCCTCGTTATTTGTACACACATTTTGATCGATATCTGAATACCAGTCAGGTAAGA
>CAYQZC010000010.1:5121-14024 GCA_964421945.1 uncultured Pseudomonadales bacterium | reverse complement strand
GCTGTAAATATGAAGTTACGAGTTGGTGATCAAGTACTAGTGACCAGTGGAAAAGACAAAGGCAAGACCGGCAAAGTGACTCGTGTCGTGCCTAAAGACAACACTGTGGTGGTGGAAGGCATGAATCAATATGTCAAACACATCAAACCACAAGGTGAGCGAGCTGGTGAAAAAATCCGCCGCGAACGTCCTTTAAGTACTGCCAAAGTGGCGATCTTAAACGAAAAAGGCCAAGCAGATCGAGTCGGTTACCGAGTAGCTGCAGATGGCAAAAAAGAGCGTATCTTTAAGAAAACTGGCACCGTGATCGCTACTGTCAAAGCTGAAAAAGCAGCTAAAGTGGCCAAAGTAGCTGTCGCCAAACCAGAAAAAGCAGCTAAATCAGAAACCAAGACAACTAAGAAAGCTAAAACAAAGTAAACAGATATGAATCGACTACAACAACACTATAACGATGTGGTGCGACCTGAACTCCAGAAAAAACTGGATCTCAAAAGTGTCATGGCTGTCCCTCGTTTACAGAAAATTGTGATCAACACTGGGATTACCCAGCCCGTCGATCCTCGAGCACGTAAAGAAGTTTTAAACAGTGTTTTGGAACAATTTAAAGTAATTAGTGGCCAACAACCACAAATTACCCGAGCTCGCAAAGCCATCGCTAACTTCAAGTTGCGCCAAGGTGACCCTATGGGCGTCATGGTGACACTGCGTGGTCAATATATGTGGGAATTCTTGGATAAATTGATCTCCGTGGCTTTACCTCGGGTGAAAGACTTCCAAGGTATTTCTAACACAGCCTTTGATGGACAAGGAAACTATAACTTAGGTTTGGAAGAGCAAATCATCTTCCCAGAAATCGAATACGACAAGATTGATGCGATTCGAAGTCTGCAAGTTACCTTGGTAACATCAACTAAAAATAACGAACATGCTCATGAGTTATTAGTATTACTGGGCATGCCGTTTGCCAAGAAATAATATAAGGTATACGAACGTATGGCTAAGAAATCTAAAATCGCTAAGACCCTCAGACTGAACGAAAAACGCGCTCAGCTGTTGGCTAGTGGTGTTAAAAAGGTAAACCGTGTCTCGACTCGAGGCAAAAACCGTTGTAAAATAACAGGCCGTCCACGAGGTTACATGCGTTACTTCGGACTCAGCCGGTTAACATTCCGGGAAATGGCAGTTCGAGGCGAGTTACCTGGTGTTGTGAAAGCGAGTAAATAAGGTATGACCGATCCGATTGCAGACATGATCATCCGCATTAAGAATGCCCTTTTAGTAAGGCACAGTGAGGTCGTAGTACCTCATTCCAAACTAAAAGAAGCAGTTGCTCGACTTTTACTCGAGAACAACTATCTTGAGGCTGTTGATATCAAACAAGGTATGCCTCAAGCAGACTTAGTTTTGAAGTTAAAATACGTAGGTAAATTGCCAGCTATCACTGACGTGAAGCGCATCTCTAAACCAGGTCGCCGCTTGTACGCCCCAGCTGATAAATTACCTCAAGCTTTAGGTGGTTACGGTATAACGATTATTTCAACCAGTAAAGGAATCGTCACTGATTCTCAAGCTCGCAAACTCAATGTCGGCGGCGAGATCATGTGTCAAATTTGGTAATTAAGGAATATATGTCTAGAATTGGTCGCAAACCAATCAGCTTACCTTCAGGAGTCACGGTGACAGCCGAGGCAGATCGTATTGTCGTGGCTGGTCCTAAAGGTCAATTGACAGTGCCATTACACCCAGGTTTGAGTGTGGTGACAGCTGATGGTGAAGTGAAGATCGAGCGTGTGGGTGATACCAAAGAATTCCGCGCTAAACATGGTTTAGTTCGAAGTTTGTTGAACAATGCTATCATTGGTGTCCACACTGGCTACAAGAAAACCTTGAAATTAATCGGAACTGGATATCGTGTCACGATGAAGGGTTCTGGGATTTCATTAGCTTTAGGTTTTTCTCATCCAGTCGAGGTGAGTGCTCCAGCTGGTCTGAAACTCAGTATTGATGGTAACGACACTATTTACATTGAAGGTATTGATAAACAAGCTGTTGGCCAATTAGCCGCCAACATCCGTGAGATCAAACCACCAGAGCCTTACAAGGGCAAAGGTATTCGCTATGAAGATGAAGTCGTGAGACGTAAACAAGGAAAAGCAGCTGCTTAAGCTGAACATCATATGCCAAAGA
This sequence comes from uncultured Pseudomonadales bacterium, assembly GCA_964421945.1. Lineage (GTDB taxonomy): Bacteria > Patescibacteriota > Microgenomatia > UBA1400 > PJMF01 > BOKX01. The sequence goes on along the minus strand of CAYQZC010000010.1, from coordinate 11,834 downwards.
TTGATCATCACCAGAGTCGAACCCGCACACGTCAACTTCGCGTGCGTTCTAAATTATTTGGAACTACCGAGCGTCCTCGTTTGTCAATTTATCGTTCAAATCGATATACCTATTTACAAGCTATCAATGACGAAAAAGGTATTACTATTGCTTCTGCCCATGATCGTCAAGCTACTTCAGGTACAAAAACTGAACGAGCTCAACAATTGGCTACTGAAATTGCCGCGACTTTATTGAAAAGTGGCGTCAAAGCAGTGGTTTTGGACAGAGGTGCATATCGTTATCATGGTCGAATTCGAGCCGTAGCTGACGCAATACGTGCAGCTGGGGTGGAGGTATAACAAACATGGCAAAAGATCAATTGAAAACACTAGCTCAAGCTCAAGGCGCTCAAGAATTTGATGAAAAAGTCATTCAGATTTCACGCGTTTCCAAGAAAACCAAAGGTGGAAACAAAATGGGTTTCTCGATTTTGATGGTCGTAGGTGACAAAAAAGGTCGAGTCGGAGTCGGTTTGGGTAAAGCTGGTGATGTCTTATCAGCTATGCGCAAAGGTGTTAAAAAAGCTAAGAAACGAATGATTGTAGTCCCATTAGATGGTACAACTATTCCTTTCTCGATCACCATCAAAAAAGGTGCCGGCCGGATCATGTTGAAACCAGCTCCCAAAGGTTCTGGTGTCATCGCTGGTGGACCAATCCGAGCTGTGGTCGAAGCCGCTGGTGTCCGTGATATCTCAAGTAAAATCTTAGGTACTAACAATAAAGCTAGTAATGTGTATGCTACGTTTGAGGCTTTGAAGCAGATTGAAAAAATCGTTCATCTCAAAGGTATCAAATTGAAGTCTATCGCTGAGATTGAAGCCCAAGAAGCTAAAAAAGTTGAAGAACTGCAAGCTCAAGCTAAGGCTAAAAAAGAAACTAAAGTCGAGAAAACCGAAGTCGCTGCCGAAGCTCCTAAAAAAACTAAAGTAGTCAGTAAAGCTAAACCAACAAAGAAAGCAGCAGCCCCAAAGGCAGAAGTCGCTGAAAAAGAAACTAAGGCTGAATAACCAGATATGTCATTGCTCAATCAACTCATTTCAATTACCACCAAGCCTAGTAAGCGTTTAGGTCGTGGTCACGGTTCAGGCAAAGGCAGTCACACAGTGGGCCGTGGAACCAAAGGTCATAAAGCTCGCAAAGGTAGTAAAACTGTCGATTGGTTTGAAGGTGGTCAATTACCTTTGGTCAAGCGTTTGCCAATGTGGAGAGGTAAATCACGTTTCAAAGTGGTGCGCCCTGTGGCTGAAATTACTCTGAGTGACATCCAAAAGATGAAAGCAGATGTGATTACTTTGGAAACCTTAAAACTCGAAAAGCTCATTGCCTCAGAATTTAAACAAGCTAAAATAATCGCTACCGGTCGATTGGAAAGAGCCGTTACCGTTCAAGGTGTACGTGTTTCAGCTGCCGCCCGTGAGATGATTACAAAAGCTGGCGGTCAAGTTTCTTAATTCTAGTGACGACGTCAGCTAGTACTGGATATATGTGGCAAACTGTGACGACTATTTGGCGCACGCGAGAGCTACGTAAGAAGCTTATTTTTACGGCACTTATTTTTCTAGTATTTAGATTATTGGCCCATATCCCGGTTCCTGGTGTTGCGATTGATCAGCTCCGAGCTTTGTTTGCAGGCAATCAATTCCTCAATTTACTAAACATTTTTTCTGGTGGTACTTTAGCTAATTTCTCTGTGATGGCTGTCGGTATCAACCCTTACATTACCGCTTCGATCGTGATTCAACTATCGACCATGGTTTTCCCGAAACTCAAAGAAATTCAAAAAGAAGGTGAATCTGGCCGTGAACGTTTAAATCAGTACACTCGGATTTTGGCTTTGCCACTTGGCGTGATCCAGAGTATTTCTGTGTTAGCGCTTTTGCGGTCTCAAGGATTGTTAGAAGCCACTCATCCCATCGAGTTGGTGGCCTTGATTACCACCTTGGTAGCCGGTTCTATGATCTTATTGTGGCTGGGTGAATTGGTGAGTCAACATGGGATTGGTAACGGTATCTCTATGGTACTTTTAGCAGGTATCGTCAGTCAGATGCCGGTCGCACTGGCTCAAGCTAGTGTCACCATCACATCCCAACAATATTTGACGGTAGGGATTTTTGGGGCAGTGTTCTTGGGTGTAATTGCTTTAGTGGTGTTTATGAATGAGGCAGTTCGTAAAGTCCAAATCCAGTATGCCAAGCGTCAACGCGGCAGTCGAGTCTATGGAGGACAATCAACTCATCTTCCGATCCGGGTTAATGTGACTGGAGTTTTACCGATTATTTTTGCGGTGTCGATTATGTTGGTGCCCTCGTTTGTGGCTCGCTTGATGACAGCCAGCGGTAATCCTCAACTGTTGGATGTAGGGCAGAAATTGGCGGTGTGGTTTTCACAAACATCCCCGATTTATATGACTGTGTATTTCTTGATTGTATTTTTCTTCACTTTTTTCTCGGCTTTGATTTTCTTTAATGCCGAAGATCTATCTGGTGAGCTAAAGAAAAGTGGGGCATTTATCCCTGGTATTAGACCAGGTGGCCCGACCAAGCACTTCCTAGAATTTGTGGTAAGTCGGATTACGATTGCTGGAGCTTTCTTCTTAGGGTTTATCGCTCTGCTTCCAGCTCTAGCTCAGGTCGCTACTGGAGTTCAATCCTTGGCAATTGGTGGTACGAGTGTTTTAATTGTGGTTTCGGTGATTTTAGAAACCGCCAAGCAAGTTGAAAGCCAGCTGGTTGGCCAAAATTACGATCAATATACCTAGAATACAAACTTAGCGGAGGAACCGTATGAAGTTAGTGTTAATTGGCATTCAAGGCGCGGGAAAGTCGACCCAAGGCAACATGCTATCTACAGAGCTGGGTATTCCATACCTGTCCTCAGGACATGTGTTCCGAGAAATGTCTAAAGAAAAAACCAAAATGGGCCGATGGCTCAAGGAAACGCTCAACGCCGGAATCCTGATCCCTGATGATACGACTTTGGAAGTGATCCTGACCTACTTGCAGAAGCCAGAATACAGTAAGGGTTATATCTTAGATGGTTTTCCACGCACAGTGCCCCAGGCCGAAGCTTTTGGTGACCAAGCTGAAAAAGTAATTTTTATTGATGTTTCTGACAAAGAAGCCTTATGGCGTATTTCAGGTCGCATTGGTGATCGTGAAGATGAGACATTGCAGGCTATTCGTAAACGCATTGCCTTGTTCCATGAGAAAACAGAGCCAGTTATCGATTTTTACCGTGATCAAGGAAAATTAGTCCAAGTGAATGGTGAAAACGAAGTGGAAGAAGTCTTCAGTGATATAATCAAACATCTTAAATAGTGTTTGATTGATATGGATACTCAAAAAATAACTGCCATGACTGTCGGTGGAGCCAAGCTCCATCGGGTTCGCGAAGCTCTCGCTGAGTTTGTAGTTCCTGGTGTGACATTTGAGGCGATCGAGTCTAAAGCGCAGTCCCTGATCAAAGCTGAAGGTGCTGTCCCAAGTTTTTCGACTGTTCCTGGTTATCATTGGGCGACTTGTCTGATGAAAAATGATGAGGTTTGCCACGGCATTCCCAAAGGGAAGCGGGTCGATGATGGTGATGTGATCACGATTGACGTGGGATTGATCGAGCAGGGTTATCACCTTGATACCACTACCACCGTCGCCGCCGGGTCTGTTTCTCCAGATGTGGAACGATTTCTCCAGATTGGACGTGATTCACTTCGTAAAGCCATTGCTAAAGCGCAAGTGGGCAACAGTGTTTATGATCTTAGCCGTACGATGCAGAAAGTAGTCGAAACACACGGTTTTGGTGCGGTGTATCAGCTCACAGGCCATGGAATTGGCAAAAAATTACATGATGAACCAAGTATTCCCTGTGTGGCCCAGAAAAGTGACAAACGAATCAAGTTGGTCCCTGGTATGACTCTAGCGATCGAGATCATGTATACCGCCGGTGACCCAGAACTTGTAGTGGATAAAGACGGCTGGACATATCGTACTAAAGATCATTCTTTGTCTGGAATGTTTGAAGAGACAGTCTTGATCACCGAGCATGGTCCTCAGGTTTTGACCTGAGTAGGCTCTTGTCCTGGTAATTTCGGCCTTTTTTTGCTATAATACCCCTCTATGGGTAAAGTCCAAGAACATAAACGAGCTGCCAAAGCCCGCCGCCAAGTTGACTTGACGACGGACAGTGCTAACCGCGACGATCGATTTGAAATCGAAGGCGTGGTCGAAGAGTGCTTGCCCAATACCATGTTTCGTATCAAGGTGACTCTCTCAAATGTGCCCCAAATGATGGATAAAAGTTTGATTGGTACCTTAGCTGGTAAGATGCGTTTATATAGAATTCGGGTTATGCCTGGTGATTCTGTTAAAGGCTACGTTTCAAAATATGACCTCAATAAGTGTAAAATCACGTATAGATCAATGAAAAGACCGACGCAGTAAAATTGCTGCTTGTTGATTTTAAACACTTGAGGTATAGTTCACCTTTGTCTTTATACATAGTATCGAGTTAGAAGTTAAAACCAAAAAAAGTATGAAAGTCCGCTCATCAGTCAAACGCATGTGCATTCATTGCAAACTGATCAAACGCCGTGGGGTGTTACGAGTGGTGTGTACCAATCCTAAACATAAACAACGACAAGGTTAATTCCTGTTATGCCACGTATCGCCGGTATTGATATCCCAGAACACAAGAAAATTCTTTTCTCACTCCAATATTTATATGGTGTGGGTCCGAAAATCGCTCAAGACGTCTTGAACGAATCAAAAGTCGATGCAGATAAACGAGCTCGAGATTTGACTGGTGATGAATTAAACCGGATTCAAAGAGTTTTAGAGAAACATAATGTCGAAGGTAATCTTCGCCGCATTATTAATGATAACGTTGATCGCTTAAAACGCGTAAAAGCCTATCGTGGGTTGCGTCATCAGGCTGGTTTACCAGTCCGAGGACAGCGAACTCGCTCAAACAGTCGCACCAAACGTGGTGCTCGACGAACAATTGGTGCTATGACCAAGGAAGCTGCAGCCAAAATTGACGCAGCAAAGAAAACCAAATAAGGATTTGACATGCCGAGGAAACCTGTAAGTACTACCAAGAAAGCCATTACCAAAGCCGTTCCCAAAGGACGATTGTACGTGACTGCTACTTTTAACAGTACTATGGCTAGTGTGACCGACGAAAAGGGCAATGTTTTATGTTGGTCATCAACTGGTGAATCAGGCTTTACTGGTTCACGTAAATCAACTCCATACGCAGCTACCATCACTGTTGAAAATGCAGTGCACAAAGCTCGCGCATTTGGAATGAATATGATGGATGTATTTATTAAAGGCCCTGGTCCTGGTCGAGATGTGGCTTTGCGCGTCATCCGCGCTCAAGGTATCAAAGTTGGCTTAATCGCTGACATGACTCCTTTACCACACAACGGAACCAAACCACGCAAGGCTAAGCACAATAAATAAGTGAGACTTTATGGCACGTTATACTGGACCAAAAAACAAGCTGACTCGAAAAATTGGTGAAGACCTCGGTCTCAAGACCAATGCTGTTAAAGTAGCCAAACGCTTGGGTATTCGCCCTGGCCAACATGGGGCTAAAGGACGCCGAAAACTTTCAGATTTTGGTGTGCAATTAAAAGAGAAGCAAAAAGTGAAGTACATTTATGGTGTGTTAGAGCGCCAATTAAGTAAATTGTACGTCATAGCTAGTAAGAACCCAGCAGCTACAGGTTCAGCTTTGTTAGGTTTGTTAGAGTGCCGTTTAGACAATGTGATTTACCGTTTGGGTTGGGCTCCTACTCGAGCTTCAGCACGACAATTGGTAGCACATGGTCATGTGACTGTTAACAATCGCAAAATGACGATCCCTTCTTACCAAGTGCAGGTAGAAGATGTGATTGCTTTGAAAACCAAGGCTACTCACATTCCAGTGATTTCTGATTTGTTAAAAGATGAAGCAAGTGTTCTGCCAGGTTGGTTGCAGCGAAAAGGTGCAGTCGGTACCGTGTTGCGCTTGCCAGAAAGAGCTGATATCAGTGAAGTGATCGATGAACAATTAATTGTTGAGTACTACTCAAGATAATAAGTAAGAAAGTATTAATTAATAAATATACCAATCCAGTTACAGATTCCTCGATAAGAGGGAGGAGAAACAAGGAGAAACATATATGAGTCACAACTTAATGAGCTACGCCAGCTACAATCCTCGGTTTCAAATTAAAGAAACTGAAGTCAAAGGCAACCATGCTACCTTAGCGATCGAACCTTTAGAACAAGGTTATGGTCATACATTAGGTAATGGTTTACGTCGAGTTTTATTGACCTCATTACCAGGAGCAGCTATTACAGCTGTTCGTATCCAAGGTGTTGATCACCAATACACCACTTTAGATGGTTTGAGTGAAGATATCGTTGACTTGATCCTTAACTTAAAACAAGTCCGGATCAAAACCACTTCTGATCAACCAGGCACACTTCGTTTGGAAGTCAAAGGTCCAAAAACTGTGACCGCTGCTGAAATCGAAGCTGAAGCTGGTTTCGAAATTGTGAACCCTGATTTACATATCGCTGAAGTGGCTAAGGGTAAAAGCTTAGTACTTGAGATGACCGTCGAATCAGGTGTGGGCTACATTTTAGCCACAGATCGTAAGAGTTCAGTCATTGGGGAAATCCC